>JAYVXQ010000235.1:0-5114 GCA_043785025.1 Acetobacteraceae bacterium | reverse complement strand
CTGGTGCGGCTGCAATGCTATGACGGGATGGACCAGTCGGCGGCGGCGTATGAGTGGGATCACGCGCGGCAGTTGATGGCGATCCGGGTGGCGGAGGCGTCGGGCTCGATCGAGGCGCTGTCATCGGATATTTACGCGCGGTCGTTCCTGCGGGCGCGGCCGTTGCTGTCGGCGGTGGATCCGGATTTGCCTCCGGCGGTGTTGTTGATCGATGAGCTGGATCGGGCGGATGAGCCGTTCGAGGCGTTTTTGTTGGAATTGCTGGCGGATTTTCAGATCACGATCCCGGAGTATGGGACCGTGCGGGCGGCGATCCGGCCGGTGGTCGTTTTGACATCAAATCGGACGCGGGAGGTGCATGACGCGATCCGGCGGCGGTGTTTGTATCATTGGGTTGGGTATCCGGACGCGGCACGGGAGCGGGCGATTTTGGCGTCCCGGGCGCCCGAGGTGCCGGCGCGTTTGGCGGCTCAGGTGGTGGCGTTTTTGCAATTGTTGCGGGGCGAGGATTTGTTCAAATCGCCGGGGGTGGCGGAGACGATCGATTGGGCTCAGGCGTTGACGTATTTGAACAAGGCGGAGTTACGGGCGGGGGATGTGGATGAGACGCTTGGGGTTTTGTTGAAGTATCAGGATGATATCGCGAAGGTGCGCGGGGCGGAGGTGGCGCGGTTGGTGGCGGAGGCGGGGGTTGGGTGAATGGGGGCGTGAAGTGTCACACCGCGCGGGACGCCGCGGCCAAATGCGCCAACGATAGAACCATCAACCGCGGCGTGGAGTCCGGGATCGTGACAAACCCGAAGCGCGCGTAAAATCGTTCCGCCGCGTCACTGATTGGATGCGCCGCCAAAGCGCGGAACCCGGCCTGTCGCGAAATCTCCAATGCGCGCCAGCAGGCGTCGCCAAGCAGGCGGCGGCCCATGCCGGTGCCATGATCGCGCGTATCGACCGCGAGTTGGCCCAACAATAACAGCGGAACGGGGTCGGGGGCGTTGCGGCGCAAGGCGCTTGTCAGAGTGATCCGCGCGGCCGACGCGGTCGCGAGCGCGTAATACCCGGCGACGCGGCCGTCGATCAAAAGCATGAAGGCGCGCGAGTCGCCGGTGGCCTCGTCGCGAAGCGCGCGGGTTTTCAGCCAAAAATCCAACGCGGGAACGCCACAGGAAAATCCGGCGAGGTCGTGATGCGGGCGAAGGGCCTCGATCGCGAAGTCAGTCACGGGGATTCAGGCACGGACGGGCGCGGTCGCGCGCAACAGGGCTGTCAGGGCGTCGTCTGGTGGAGATCTGATTGAGCGGTTCAGTTCGGTTTCGAGCACCGTCCATCCGGCATCGGTTTCGATTTCGAACAGCCGCGGTTGGAGCATCGCGTCCTCGGCGGCTTTCACGGCGCTGGAGATCAGGAATTCCGTGATGGTCGTGTGACGGAGCCGCGCGGCGTGCGTCAGTAATGAGCGGGTGGCGGGGGAAAGCCTGAGTTCCAGGCGCTCGGTTTTGGTCTGGCGATCCTGGACGTTGGGCATGGTGGGAGTGGTCCTATCGGGGTGGTCGAGCGATGTCCGTATATTGTACGGGCAACGATCGCGTCAAGCGCGGCATCAGGGCGCTGCCCTGAAACCCGCCAAGAGGCTCAAAGACCCCTTGGGCCTCTTGGATTTCCGCCAAAGGGCGAGGCCATTTGGGATTTGTTCGTTTGGTTGGGGATGGCTTCCCTACTCAACGGCGACCCTTCCCGTGCCTGGAAAACCGTGTTTTGCTGGTGGCGCGGAGGCGATCGCCTCTCAAGTCTTTTCTGAGGAGGGAACACAATGTTCAGTCATGTCATGGTCGGGAGCAACGACATCCCCCGGTCGAAGAAATTCTATGATGCGCTGTTCACCGCGGTTGGCGGGAAAGCGGGATCGCAGGACGACAAGGGGCGGTTGATCTACGCCCATAACGGCGGGTTGCTGCTGGTGAGCAAGCCGATCGACGGCCAGCCGGCCTGTCACGCCAATGGCGGAACGATCGGCTTCGCGATGACCGGCCCCGAACAGGCCGATGCCTGGTGCAAGGCGGGCGTCGCGGGGGGCGGGACGCAGATCGAGGATCCTCCGGGGGTCCGCGAGGGCGGGTTCGGGGCGCTGTATCTGGCGTATCTGCGCGATCCCGACGGCAATAAGTTATGCGCGTTGCATCGCATGCCGAAGCCCTGAGGGTTCGGGAAGCATGGGGGCCGCCGTCTGGGCGGTCCTCATGGGGACCGGGACCGCGGTGTTGCGCAAGCGGGCCTCCGCGCCTATATTCTTACGATCTCCCGATCGATCGGACCCGCCATGCGCGCGAAACGGACCGCCACTTTGTCATCGAAATACCAGATTTCCATCCCCAAAGCGGTGCGTGAAGCGCATGATTGGAAGCCCGGCCAGGAATTCGCGTTCGTGCCGAAAGGTAGGCACGTCGTGCTGGTTCCGGTGCCCACGCTGGAGGACCTGAAAGGCATCGCCAGGGACGCCGATACCGACGGGTATCGCGATCGTGACGACCGGTATTGATGCGGGTCGTCGATACCTCCGCCTGGATCGAATATCTCGCCGAAACGCAATGGGGCGAGCGTGTCGCGGCGGAATTGCCGCGGCGGGATTCGTGGCTGGTGCCAACGATCGTTCAATTGGAACTGGCGAAATGGTTGCGCCGGACCCGGGGCGAAAGCGCCGCGGAGGCGGTGATGGCGTTTTACGAAACCTGTGTCTTGGCCGATCTGGACAGCGATATCGCTCTGGCGGCGGCGGACATCGCCGTCCGTCATAAATTGGCGACGGCGGATGCGATTGTCTATGCCACGGCGCGCGCCCATCGGGCTGATGTGTTGACATGCGACCGGCATTTTGACGGACTGCCGGGCGTTCATTTCATTGCCAAACATGACGCCTGACCGCTTCGCCCCGGGACCGCCCGCCTTGACCGAACCGACCCTCGCCGCGAATGTTCTGCAGTTCGCCCGCCTGCTGCGCCGCGCGGGGTTGCCGGTCGGACCATCGGAAACGATCGCGGCGCAACAGGCGCTGACACAAATCGACATCGGATCGAAAACCGACGCGCGGACGGCGTTGCGCGCCGTGATGATCCACCGGCATGAGCATCAGGACGTGTTCGATCAGGCGTTTGCCCTGTTCTGGCGCGACCCGACCGCCGCCGAACAGGCCGCGGCGATGGCGTTGTTGGATTCGCGGAAGCAGAAGCCGGAGCGCCCTCCCCCCGCGTCACGCCGGGTCGCCGAGGCGTTCACGGACCCGCGTAAGCCGAGACCTCCGGTGGAGGAAGCGCCGCAGGAACTGGACGCGATCCTGACCGTGTCGGATCAGGAACGATTACAGACGATGGATTTCGAGGCGATGAGCGCCGCGGAGATCGACCGTGCGAAACAGGAAATCCGGCGGCTGCGGCTGCCGCTGGATTTGCGCCGCACGCGGTCGACGCGGCCCGATCCGGCGGGTCCCACATTCGATCTCAGGCGGACGATTCGCGAAGGATTGCGCCAGGGCGGGGAAATTCTGTCGATCGCGCGCACGCGGCGGCAGATGAAACCGCCGCCTTTGGTGGTGCTGTGCGACATCTCCGGCTCCATGGGCCGTTACGCTCAGATATTGTTACATTTTCTGCACGCGGTGACGAATGACCGGGACCGCGTGCATATTTTTCTGTTCGGCACGCGGCTGACCAACGTCACGCGGCAGTTGCGCGCGCGCGATCCGGAGGTCGCTTTCCAGATGGTCTCCCACGCCGTGCCCGACTGGTCGGGCGGGACTCGCATCGGGGAGGCTCTGGCGACGTTCAACAAGCTGTGGGCCAGGCGCGTGTTGGGTCAGGGAGCGGTCGTGCTGCTGATCACCGATGGGCTCGACCGCGACGGGGCCGAGGGGCTGGCGGAGAACATGGACCGGCTGCACCGGTCGTGCGGGCGGCTGATCTGGTTGAACCCCTTGTTGCGGTGGTCGGGGTTCGAGCCGAAATCGCAGGGGATTCGCGCGATCCTGCCGCATGTCGATGAATTCCGGCCGGTGCATGACCTCGCCAGTTTGCGGTCTTTGGTGGATGTGCTTTCCAGACCCGCGCCTCACCCGCTACGGTGGCGGCCAGGAGGACCGTGATATGAGCGACCATGGCGAGGATGTGCTGACCACCGCGGCGGGCTGGCGCGCGGCGGGGGAGCAGGTGGCGATCGCGACGGTGACGGAAACCTGGGGCAGTTCGCCGCGGCGCGCGGGCAGCCAGATGGCGGTGACGAAATCGGGACGCATGGCGGGTTCGGTCTCGGGCGGCTGCATCGAGGGGGCGGTCGCGGATGCCGCGATGAAAACGATTGAAACCGGCGTGCCGCAATTGCTGGATTTCGGCGTGACGGATGAGCGCGCGTGGGAGGTCGGCCTGGCCTGCGGCGGAAAAGTGAAAGTGTTCGTGGAGACGCTGTCGTGACACCGGATATCGTGGCGGCGCTGGAGGCGGCGCGGGCGGCGAAGCAGCCGATCGTGCTGGCGACGCGCCTGCCCATGGGCGAGCAACGGCTGCTGCCGGATCCGGCCGCGCCGGAGGCGTTGAATGAGATCGCGCGCAAGGTTTTGCTGTCGGATATCAGTGGCACGCATAAAGTCGATGACAGCGACTGGTTCATGCACGCGTATAATCCACCGTTACGCCTGGTGATCGTGGGCGCGGTGCATATCGCGCAGGCGCTGGTGCGATTTTCGACGGCGTGCGGGTACGCGACGACGGTGGTCGATCCGCGCCGTTCCTTCGGTTCGGATGAGCGGTTTCCGAACGTGGAGATTTCCAACGCCTGGCCGGATGAGGCGATGGACGCGTTCAAACCGGACAGCCGCACGGCGGTGGTGACGTTGACGCATGATCCGAAACTGGACGATCCGGCGTTGGATCGCGCGCTGAAATCCGAGGCGTTTTATATCGGCGCTTTGGGCTCGCGCCGGACCCATGCGTCGCGGTTGAAACGGCTCGCCGAACTCGGTCATTCCGATCAGGTGATGACGCGGATCCGGGGTCCCGTGGGGATGAATATCGGCGCGGTGACGGCGTCGGAAATCGGCGCCTCGATCATCGCGGAAATCATCGCAATTCGGC
>JAYVXQ010000234.1:0-5115 GCA_043785025.1 Acetobacteraceae bacterium | reverse complement strand
ATCCGGACGCGGGTCATTCGCCGTCGTCATCCTCCAGATCCATCTGCCGCGGATCCAACGCCCGCCAATCCCGCTCCTCGACGCCCGCGCGATGGTCGACGAAGGTGCCCAATTCGGCGGCGCTGCGCCAACCGCCCTCGCCGGCGTCGATCACGATCGCATCCTCGCCGAAGGCGAACCAGGCGTCCAGTACGTCCTTGGACGACATGCCGGACACGCGGCAACGCTCCACCGAGTCGCGGACGTAGCGGCGGGCGAAAGCATTGGCATGCATCAGGGTCGGGAAGCCGCCGATTTCCTCGGTGATATTGTCCTCAGCGCCGCCGGACAAATCGAGGATACGCACGCGCCAGCCGCCCTCGGGGGCGAACAGGTCGCTCATTGTTTCACGGCACCCGCCGTCAGACCCGCCACGTAATGCTCCACGAAGAATGAGTAAATCACCGCCACCGGGACCGAGCCCAACAGGGCCGCGGCCATCAGCTGACCCCAATAGAATACATCGCCTTTGATCAGTTCGGCGATAGCCCCCACGGGCACGGTGCGCACATCGGTCTGGGTCAGGAAGATCAGCGCGTAAAGAAACTCATTCTGCGCCAAGGTGAAGGCGAAAATTCCCGCCGAGATGAAACCCGGCGTGCACAGCGGCAAAAACACCT
Source organism: Acetobacteraceae bacterium (assembly GCA_043785025.1). Lineage (GTDB taxonomy): Bacteria > Pseudomonadota > Alphaproteobacteria > Acetobacterales > Acetobacteraceae > Rhodopila. The sequence goes on along the minus strand of JAYVXQ010000234.1, from coordinate 4,456 downwards.
TGAACATCGTCTGCAGCCGCGTCGCTCCATCGATCCGCGCCGCGTCTTCCAACTCAACCGGCACCGAACGGAAATACCCCATCAGCAACCACGCGCAAAACGGAATGAGCAGCGTGGGGTAAGTCAGAATGACCGAGGTCAAGGTGTCGTTAAGGCCCAGTTTGGTGATGATATCGGCGAGGGGAATGAACAGGAGAGGTTGGGGCACCAGATAGGTCGCCGCCACCCCGAACGAGATCAACGCCGAGCCCGCGAATTTCATGCGCGCCAGCGGATAGGCCAGCATCACCCCGAACACGAGTGAGATCGCGGTCGATATCACCGCGACAACGAACGTGTTCCATGTCCACAACAGGAAGTTCGTCTCGGTCAGTAAGTCCACGTAATGTTTCAGGGTCGGATGATACACGATCATCGGCATGAGCTTGCGGTTGTACAACTCGCTGTTCGGCTTCAGCGACGTCACCGCCATCCAATAGAACGGAAACAAAGTGAAAATAATATAGATGCCCAGAGGGATCCATAATTTCAGCGATCTTACCCGCCAGCCACCACGCTCGACCATCATGATTTCGTCGGCTTCATGTAAATCGACATGGCGATGATGATCAGCGCCAGCGGCGGCAGCATCGCCAGCGCGACGGACGCCCCGACCCCTAATTGTCCGCCGCCCATCGCGATATCGAAGGCATAGGTCGCGAAAAGATGTGTGGCGTTGGCCGGACCGCCGCGCGTCAGCACATAGATCAACTGGAAATCGGCGAAGGTGAAGATGATCGAGAACATCGTCACGATGAAAATCACCGGTTTCAGCAATGGCAACGTCACGTAAATGAACCGGTCCCAGGTGGAGGCGCCGTCGATCGTCGCCGCCTCGTACAACTCGGGGGAGATGGTTTGCAATCCCGCCAGCAGCGTGATTCCGTAGAATGGCAGGCCGCGCCAGACGTTAACGATAATCAACGACATCATCGCGAGGTAGGAATTCCCCAACCAGGATGGGCCGGGATTGGCGATGTTGAAATAGCGCAGGAACCAGTTCACCGGCGCGAAGGCGGGATCGAGGATCCACATCCACGCGATCGACGACAACACGGTTGGGACGATGAACGGCAGCAGCATCGCGGCGCGAATGGCGTTCTTGAATTTATAGTCCTGGTTCATCACCAGGGCCAGGCCCAGACCGCCGACCATCTTCAACACGGTCGCGAAGAAGGTATAAACGAAGGTGTTTCGCGCCACCTGCCAGAACACCGGATCATGCGCGTCGGCGATGAAATTCGCGAGGCCGACGAAGGTGCCCGCTTTGGCGACGGGCCGGTCCTCCAGACTCAGCCAAATGCCGTAGACGAAGGGATAACCGACCAGCAGCACCAGGAATAACGCTGGTGGAATGATCATGAGCCAACTGAAAACGCTCTCGCGTTCCGTCCAGCGCCGGAATTTTGACGGCGGACGGAAGCGCGGACCGGATGCGACGGAAGCCGCCGGAACGGAAACTGACGAGACGGCGGCTGACACCGATCAGGCCGGGCGGAAAATTTGTTTCAACTGCGCGGCGGCATCGGCGATCACATCCTTGGTTGCCTTACCGGCGCAGGCCTTGGCGAACATGTCGACGATCACGTATTTGGCGACGCTTTCGGACTGACCGCGGCTGGCGGGCGCGGGCCAGCCTGGCAGATGCGAATTCGCCAGCGAATCCCGATATGGCAAATTGCGTGGCTCGACCGTCCACAAAGGCGCGTTGTCGAAGGCATGCAGGAACGGCGCGTAGTAACTGACGGCGACGTCATACCAGCCGGTGATTTGCTTCGGATCCATCAGCCACACCATGAAGTCCTTGGCGGCTTTCACATCCGGCGTATGCGTGAAGATCGCATGGTTCCACGGGGCCAGAATGTGGAATCGGCCCGCCGGACCCTTGGGGTTCAACGCCTGACCGGTCACCTTGCCGATATCCGGAAAATCGCGCTTGGCGACGTACAGAATGCTCTCGGCGTTGTTGGTGCAGGAAATCTGCTCGGACAAATAGGCTTTGTTGTTGCTGACATCGGTCCAGCCCAACACGTCCTCGAACATGGTTTTCAGATAGAATTCGCGGCAGAAATCGATGGCGCGCGCGGTTTCGGCCGAATCGATGGCGACCGTTTTGCCATCCGCCTCGACCTCTTTCGCGCCGTACGACCACAGCAGCGGATACAGCCAGCCGTGATTGTCGCCGAAGCCGTGCCCGAGTTCGAAGCCGAACGGATGCCCGGCTTTTTTCAGTTTAATGCCCGCTTCCAGCAGCCCGTCCCAGGTGTCGGGGAATTCCTTCACGCCGACCTCGTTGAACCAGTCGATACGATAATTCATCAACTGACCGACGTTGCCGAACGGAATGGCTTTCCATTTGCCGTTGACGATGCAGCATTCTTTCACGTTCTCGTGCCAGCCGCCGGCTTTCTTGCCGATCTCATCGGCGATGTCGGACAGGTCGACCAGTTTCTCGTCGAACAGGAACGGCCAGTTGAAATACACGCTGGACATGTCGGGACCGGATCCGGTTTCCGCCGCTGTCGTGACCCGCGTCTGTAGACTGCCGACGCTAACCAGATCGTAAACGATCTTGATGCCCGTGGCTTTTTCATAAGCGGGCGCCAGCGTATTTTTCATATAAGCGTCATAGGCCGGGATGAACGAACTTTCGTGCATGAACGTCATGCTTTTGGGCGCGGAATGAGCGCGTCCGGACCCCAGCACGCCGCCCATTGTTGACAGAGCGGAAATCTTCAACACGTCGCGTCGTGACGCGGCCCGAATGATGTTCGCCAATGATCTGACCTTCCCTGAACCGCCACGGCGCTGTTACGCCGCGCGGGGCACGTTAGTGGCCGGGAATCGTGGGAGTCAACCGGCCATCGCGCGTGATGGGGTGAAGGGAGATTATCAGGGCGCTGCCCAGAAACCGGCTCGGTGGTTTTGCCCCCCAAAGGACCATTGGGACCCCCACCAAAGAGCGAGGCCGTTTTGGGATCCGTTAATTTTGCTTCCAGAATGACTGAGGGCCAACACAGACGTGGAAACGTCGTGGATGGCCCTCATTCATTCTGGGAGCAAACTCATGGGACAAGGGCTACCGCCCTTGGCGGAGGTCCAGGAGGCAGAGCCTGCTGGCGGGTTTCAGGGCTGCGGCCTGATAATCTCCCCTCACCGGTCCACCCCAAGGCGCCGGACCGGACGCGTCCGCAGCCAGCCCAACCCCAACAACGCCGAGGCGAACAGCATTACCCCGGCGGGTTCCGGCACCGATGAAACCGTTGTGTCATACCCGATTGATTGCATCATGATGAATTCCGGCGACAGCGCGGAATACACCGCGGACGGGCTGCCCGGCACGAACGCATCCTGAATGGACGGGGAGGGCGCCGCCCAATCCGCGAAATCCGATCCCCCGCCGGCCTGGTTGAACTGCGCGAAGGCCGTGGTCCCGCCATCGATGGAATAGCACGCGACGGTCGACGACCCATTGTTCCACGACAGCGCCGTGCTCAGTCCGGTACCGGTGGTGCAGCCGGTCCCGGTGGACGCGTAACGATACAGATCGGTTGGGCCCAGAGACGTTGGATTGCCGGATGAGGCGGTGTTCAACGTCGTCCCCGCGCCGCCGCCGCCCAGTACCTCGTTCAACTCATGCTCGGCGACGCTGACGGCGGTCGGGTTCAGACCCGCGCCTGGCGTGGCATAATAATTCGATACCGAACTGGCGCTGGACGTCGGCGCGCTGACGGTGACCACGGCGGAGTACAACGACCCGCATCCGCCGACGAACGCGCCGGTGCCGTTGAAGCATTGCGACTGCGCCAGCGTCAGTTGCCCCAGAATGACATTGGCGAAAGGCGCAACGACCGAGATATTGGGCACGGCCCCGAAACTGGTTGTCAGCTTCGCCGTCGACGGCAAATTGGCGACCGCCGTCGCCAGGGTCGTATTGCCTGGATTGGCGTTCGAATCGTTCGTCAGCCGCGTCGTGTATTGCGTATAATTGGTGGTGAAAATCGCGCTGCTGGTCGACGCCCCGCCACCCAGGCCCGCGTTATACTGGAACAGCACCGGAACGGTACCCTGGTTGATGAACAGGGCATCGATCGCGGCGATGGCGGCGTTGATCGCGCCCTCCACCTGGCCAATGGTGGGGGAGGTCGGGTTGCCGCTGTTATCGGCGGGAAGACCGGTGATCGAGGCATCGAAGGTCGGAACGATCGTCAGCGTGGCCCAGGCCGGCAGCGAAAGGGTCAAACTGACCGTGGCGAGGACCGCCTGCTTGCCGATGGTTTCAAATAGGTTACGCATCCGATGGTATTCCTAAGATATCGTTAACCGCCCACACGTGCCAGGATGTTTTGGGTCTGTCAAGAAAATCTCCCCTCGGTGAAGCAATGCGTCAATTATACCCGGATCTCTCCGAAATCCG
>JAYVXQ010000233.1:0-15692 GCA_043785025.1 Acetobacteraceae bacterium | reverse complement strand
GCCAGGGATCGTGATCGGTCTGATGCAGCAAATAAACCCCGTCCTGCCCATCGAACCCGGTGATCCCCGCTTTCGGCCGGTGCGCGTCGCCGGACTCCCGATCCACCGCCGCCAGCATATGGCAGGTGACATCGGGCCGCGTCCGCAGCTCGTCGAACAACTCCTGACACACGACCGGGGACCCGCCTTGCACCAGATCCGGTAAGCCCAGACTGATCAACAACACCACGCGCCGCCCGCTCATGCCGGGGTCTCGCCGGTCAACACCGCTTCCCATTGCCGCAGCAGCAGCCATTGATTGAACATCTGTCCGCCCAACGACGGCTCGGGACGCGCGGGCCCAAGCTGCTCGAACAGCAACATCGGCAGGGGATGCACCCACGCCGGAGCCCCCGCTTGCCGCGCCCGCAGGCAAAGATCGACATCCTCCAGCGCCGCACCGGCATAGTTTCGTGTGAAACCACCGAGACGATCCAGCCAATCGCGCCGCACCGACAGGAACGAAGCTGATACCGCCGTCACCGCCGCCGCCTCGCGCGCCATCGGACCGCGCAGCCGCCGTTGCGACAGCGTCTTCACGCGGCGCAACCGGCCCGCTTCATCGGCGCTGAACGAGACATCGTGATCGAAATGATACCCCGCATTCGTCAGCGCTCCGTCGGGGTTGAACAGCATCCCGCCGAATAACCGCGTTTGTGCCTCGGGCACGCTCTCGACCAGATCATGCAGGGCCGCGGCCCAATCGGCATCGCGGGGAAACACCGTCTGGTCCATGAAAATCAACCGCTCGGATTGGGCGATATCGCGCGCCACCTCCTCGCCAAATCCGCCGGGATCGGCGTTCGGCGACAACACCAGAGTGACCGCCACCCCCAGCGCCGCGTGCGCCGCCCGGACCGCGCGATACGCTGCCTCAAACCGATCGGTTTGCGTGATAATCACGATGAACTCGCACTCATCCGCGCCCTTGCCGCACGCCACCAGCGCCAGGCGGGGGAACAACCCCTCAACCCCGCCGCGCGCCACCGTCACGACCGAGGCGCGATAGTTCGCCCGCATTGGCCCAATCCGCTCGACGATCCGCCCGGAGCCGCTTTGTTCGACGATCAACCGATTGAGTGCCGCGATCTGCTCCCCCGCGTGCCGGTCCAACAGAGCATGCACCGCGGGCAACCCCAGATTCCCCGTCACCGGTAACGCCGCCAGCGCCAGATCCCGCAAATCCGCGTCGCGCGCCACCGCGGGATCTCGCGCGATCGTCGCAATGGCCCCGCTGGCATAGCGCAACACCAGCTCCTGACCCGGCAACGAGGCCGGGTCGATCGGACCGGCCATGGGAGCCGCGATGGGCGCCGCGACCAGCAAAAATCCGAACCGATGCCCGCCGCCATCGACGGCGCGATCGACATCCGCCCGCGCGAAGCGGGGAAATTCCGTCCACACATGGCGCGTGCCGGCACCGGTCTCCAACACGACCTCGGTCAACGCGTCGAGCCGGTCATCCGTCCAACCCTTGATCAAGGCCGAACCCGCCGCCGACAGCGTCATCGCATCCACCGTCGTCCTCGGCGGGTCCGGCACCACGGCCACCGCCGCCAGAGGCTCCGACGCGCGCAACAGCGCGCGGTATTCGGTCTTCTCCAGCCGCCCTTCCAACCGTCCGGATTGCTGAAAATGCGCGAGCCCCGAGGACAACCCGCCGCTGCGCACGGCGGCGGCGATATCGGGAAACGCGCGCAAATAAATCGTTTCATTGAAATCCGGGTCCGCCGCCGCGTCAATCTCAGGACGCGCGACATCATCATCCTCGATGGGATCGATCGCCATTTTAACGATGCGAGGGCGCGCCGCCACGTCCACTCAGCCCAAACTCTCGGCGCACCCCGGGGGGGGCGATGATCTCGGCAACGTTTTCCTCCATTCTTGACTTGCTCAAAGCCGTGATAGCACTCTCAACGGGCCGTTCCGCCACTCAAAAATCTTACCTGGATCCGTCTTGCGACACATGTCCCGTCTAACCTGGTTTACTGACGTATGCAACCATAGATGGTGGTGGTCGCGCCGTTTCTTGTCGGCCGCCGCATGAGCACCCGGCCCCCCGGAAAGCCCCGAGACGGGATCGAAACGGCGATTTTCGACCTGTATGCCGAGCTTCTGGACCGTCCCCCCTCCGCCGAAGACTGCGCCGCCTGGTCCGCGAAACTGCTGCGCGGCGTCCCGATCCGCGAACTGCGCGCCACCCTGGAAGCGCTGCCCGAGCACGCCGACATCCGCGCCGCCAGCGCCGCGATCCGCGCGATCGAGGCGACGTCGCTGTTCGATGCCGCCTGGTATGGTCGCCAAAATCCCGATATCGCCGCCGCCGGCATGTCCCCGATCCGGCATTACGCGTCCTTCGGCTGGACGGAGGACCGCGCCCCCAACCCCTGGTTCGACCCAGCCTGGTATCGGTCAGCCCATGATCTCAGCCCAACCGAACCGCCGCTGTTGCATTACGCCACCATCGGCGAGGCCAAAAATGTTCGCCCGTCGCCCGATTTTGACCCCGCCTGGTATCGCCGCGTCTACAACCTGAGCGCGAAACAGTCACCTCTCGCTGACTTCCTCCGCCGCCGCCATACCCGTGTCGTTGCCCCGTCCGCCGCGATGTGGCCGGCTTTGGGTCTGGTCGAGCCCGCTTTGACCGCCACCGCCGACGACGTCTTCCTGAGCCTTGGCGGCGCCAACGCGGCCGAGGCGATCTTGCGTGAGTCCGGCGTGTTCGATGAAAATTATTACGCGCTGCACAGTGGCGACGTTCTGGCGACCGGCGGCGACATGCTGGCGCATTATTGCGCTTTCGGCTGGACCGAGAACCGCCAGCCGAACTTCTATTTCGACAGCCAATGGTATGAGGCGACCAATCCCGACGTCGTCCGCCTCGGCGTCAACCCGCTGGCGCATTATCTGCTGGTGGGCGAGCCCGAGGGCCGTCGTCCCATCGTGTTCTTCGATCCGGTCTGGTACGCGCGAAATTACGCGGTGTCGGACGAGGTCTCCCCGCTCGCGCATTTCCTCGCGCATCGCCGGTCGGGCACTGTGTCCCCCAACGCGTTCTTCGATCCCGCGTTTTACGCCGCGCGCCGGAACGAAACCCCGCGAGCGGGCCGCGATCCGTTCGCCCGTTTCCTGGTGGCGGGTCTGACCGAGGACATTTCGCCGTCCGAGGTGTTCGATCTGCCGGCGTGGCGGCGCAAAGCGTTGGGGCGGACATCGCGGCATTTCCGGCATCTGCTGGACCCGGCCCGGGATAATCCGTTGGTGCATTATATGGCGACGCTGTACCGGTAGGACGTTGGGGCTCTGCCCCAAACCCCGCCAGGAGGCGCCGCCTCCTGGACCTCCGCCAAGGGCTTGCCCTTGGAACCACTGGGTTCGGTCAAGGGGTGCGAGGAGGCCATCCATGACGTATCAACGTCCGCGTAGGCCTCCTCGCACCCTTTGACCGAATGAAATGGATCCCAAAGGGCTCGCCCTTAGGTGGGGATCCAAGGGGCGAAGCCACTTGGCGGGTTTGGGCAGCGCCCAACCCTACTCCGCCGCGCGCGCCGCTTTGACGCGATCGATCTCCGCCTGCACGGCGGCCGCTGACTGGCCCACGAACTGATCGTGATGATCCCTGGCATAGGCATAGCTCTCGGCCCGCCATTCGCGCGTTCCCTGAAATTTCGGATGAACGTAGCGTGCCATCAGCTCGTAATGCCGGTTGGTTTCCGCCCGATCAGCCCAATTATGGGCGAGTTCCAGAATGGCGCCGAAGCCGCCCGAGCCTTTCAACAGCCGCTCGATATGTTCGATCGCGTCATCCGGCGTGCCGATGCAGGCCGCACCCGACTCGGTCAGAAATTTGAACCGGTCCTCGATATCTCCCGGTACGATCGGGAATGTCGCGACATCGCGGAAATAATCGCAGAAATCGTCCAGCCCGTGGCGGACGTTCTCGCGCGCTTTCTCCCGCGTTTCGGCGATGTGAAACAACGTCACGAGCCGCCAGTTCTTCCGGTGCGGCTGATGGTGATGTTTTTTTGCCTGCTCGCTGTACAGGTTCCAGTTCTCGGCATGGTGGATCATCGCCTCATGGCTGGTGCCGCCGATCGACAGCATGCCGATGCCATGCCGTCCGGCCGCCAGAGCGCCCGCGGGTGAGCGGGCCGCCGCCACCGCCATCTCCATCACCGGCCTTGTATAAGACGGCAGTTGCAGCCGCGCGTCTTGCAGCTCGTACCAATCGGTTTTCTCGGTGACACTTTCGCCGTGCAGCAGTTTGACGATCACATCCAGCGACTCGTTCATCATGCGCCGCTGGTTCTCGGGCTTGATGCCGATCTTCTTCGCGTCATGCACCAGTGCGCCGGGCCCCACGCCCAACATCGCGCGCCCCCGTGTCATATGATCCAGTTGCACCGCGCGATCCGCCAGAATGAACGGATTATGATAGGGCAACGACACGACACCCGTGCCAAGTTTGATATGCTTCGTCCGCTCCGCCGCCGCCGCGATGAACATCTCGGGCGAGCCGATGATCTCGAACCCGCCGGAATGATGTTCGCCGATCCAGGCCTCATGATAATTCAACCGGTCGAGGTGTTGGAGCAATTCCATATCCCGCTCCAGCGCCAGCGTCGGGTTCTCATGCAACGCATGGAACGGGGCGAGAAAAACACCACTGCGCAAATAGGTCATTTCGAGGACTCCCTGAGGATTCGTTTATACGTCCAGCCGGTAAGCCGCGCCATCGCGCGTGATCCGGCCCGCCGTCGCGCCGGCGAAATGGGTGCCGATCACCAACGTGGGCGTCCCGGCGAGGCGTTCGAACATGATCTGGCGCGTGCGGATCGCCTGATCCTTATCGGTGTCCGCGGTGGTGTCCCATTCCGGGTGCGCGATCTGGCAGGGGTGGTGCATGAAATCGCCGGTGATCATCGCCCGTTCCCCGCGCGATTCGATCATGACGCTGACATGGCCGGGCGTATGACCGATGGTCGGCAGCAGGCTGATTTCGGCGCCGATGCGGTGATTGTAGTCCACCAGCGTGGCGAGACCCGCCTCGATGACCGGCGAGACGGAATCGGCGATGACGAACGGCTGATCGTGATTGCCGGCGATGGTGGTCCAATGCTCATGCTCGACCCGGCCGAATAAATAATTGGCGCGCGGGAATGTCGGGATCCATTTGCCGTCGACTTTCATCGTATTCCAGCCGACGTGATCGACGTGCAAATGGGTGCACAGAACGGTGTCGATCGACTCGCGCGGAAACCCCGCCGCGGCGATGTCATCCAGGAACTTCGTTTGCATATTGTTCCAATGGGGAATGCGGCGGTTTTCCTTGTCATTGCCCAGACACGTGTCGACGATGATGCGATGCGTCGGCGTTTGGACCAGGAAACTATGGATGCTCATGCGCAGCCGGCCGTTTTCGTCGGCGAAATGCGGGCGCAGCCAGGCGATCGGCAGGATCGCCTCGGGCGTCGCCTGAGGCAGCAGGAAGCGCGTGCCGCCGGTGACCTCCAACTCGATGATTTTGGTGATCGTGACGTCGCCGATCCGCCAGCTTGTCATGCGCGCCTCCGGGTTCGTTGACAGTATGCACCTCTCGCGGTTTGTGTCACGGCGATGGTATTTAGGTTTTTTGTCCTTGCATCCGTCACGCTGATTTTTCCCCTCAGCGGGCGTCCGGCCGGCTGCCCGCCCGGCGCACCGGTTTTGATCGCCGCGCGAATGCACCGATATCAGAACGAAATTAAGGGTTGCCACGACAGTCAAACTGTCCCATGACGATCCTTCGTGATGTCAATCCAAGCACTCGCATCGGCATCTCGATGCCTTAATGTCGCCTTAATGAGTTCATTTGGTAGATCAACCCCGTCGTTTCGGCGGCGATCGCCAAGGAGGTACTTGAAATTGATTCGAAAGAATCTCCGGCTTCGTGTCGTTACTCCGATTGTCTCTGCTGCTTCGCGTTCTGAGACCCGGCTTTATTTGGCCCTGACCGTTCTCATGGCATTCCTGTTCTGTTCGACTGTCTCAACCCAGGCTCAGGCCTGCACGACCGCTTGGAGCGGACAGACCGGTGTCGCCTCATATTACGGGCCGGGCTTACAGGGGAATCGCACCGCCAGCGGCGAAGTCTTTGATATGTGGGCGATGACCGCCGCGCATCCATGCCTACCGATGGGGACAAAAATCCGCGTCACGCTGGTCGACACCGGCCGCTCGCTGGTCGTGACCGTGAACGACCGGCTGCCGTCGCGCCGCCGTGTTCTGGATCTGTCCATGGGCGCGGCGCGCCAGTTGGGGATGGTCGGGCAGGGCATTGCCATGGTCCAGTTGACGCCGGCGGGGTAGATCTGGGCTCCGCCCAGACCCGCGAGAAGGCGGTGCCTCCTCGACCTCCGCCAGGGACAGGGTCGCTGGACCGCCATCTTTTTGGGTCATCACGGGAAGCCGGGCCATCCATGACGTTACAACGTCCGAGATGGCCCGGCTTCCCGTGATGACCCAACGGACGGGTTCCAAGAGCTCCCTGGCGGGCCCAGGCAGAGCCCGCCTCCCGTGACACCGGCAACACCCTGCGCTAACAGGACGCGTCGCAGCCGGTCAGGGGCCCCATGAGCACCAACGCATACCCTGTTCTGACCGCCGGACGCCGCCTGCCCAACATTTGGGACGTCGCCGCGCTCCTCGTCGTCTTCGCCGCCCTCATCACCGTGGCCAACGTCGCCCGCGGCACCCTCGCGCCGATCGACGCGCCCGGCGCCACCGATATCAGCCTCGATCCCTGGCGCCTGCCCGAATACGCCGTGCGCACGACGATGCGCATGTTCGCCGCTCTGGCCGCCTCCCTGCTGTTCACCTTTACCTACGGCACGGCCGCCGCCAAAAGCGCCCGCGCCAGCGTCATTCTCGTCCCCCTGCTCGACATCCTCCAATCCGTCCCCATCCTCGGCTTCCTCAGCTTCACCGTCGTCTTTTTCATGAGCCTGTTCCCCGGCAACGTCCTCGGCCTGGAACTCGCCGCCATCTTCGCCATCTTCACCAGCCAGGCCTGGAACATGGCGTTCAGCATGTACCAGTCGCTGCGCACCGTCCCCGCCGATCTCGCCGAGGCCGCCGCCAGCTTCCGTCTCACCCCCTGGCAAAAATTCTGGCGGTTGGAGGTGCCCTTCGCCACCCCCGGCCTCGTCTGGAACACCATGATGTCGATGTCCGGCGGCTGGTTCTTCGTGGTCGCGTCCGAGGCGATTTCCGTCGGCGACAACACCTGGAAACTGCCGGGCATCGGCTCCTACATCGCTCTCGCGCAGCAACAGCGCGACATCGGCGCCATCCTCTGGGCGATCCTCGCCATGCTCGTGGTCATCCTTGGCTATGATCAGCTGCTGTTCCGCCCGCTGGTCGCCTGGTCGGCGAAATTCCGCTTCGAAACCACGGCGGGCGCCACCGCCGCCGATCCCTGGATGCTGCGCCTGATCCGCCGCACCCGGCTGCTGAGCCGCGCGGGCGATAGCATCGCCGACGCCGCCGCCTGGCTTGGCGGATTACGCCTGTCCTTCGCCAGAGCCCCCCGCGCCGCCTCCGCCTCCGGCTCCTGGATCACCGCCACGATCTGGACCGTGCTCGTCGCCGCCCTGCTGGCATGGGCGCTCTGGCGCGCCGTCTCCTTCGCCGCCGAGGAGTTGTCGTGGCCCGACCTCACAGAGGCCCTGCTTCTGGGCTGCATCACCATGCTGCGTGTCATCGTGCTGATGATCCTGGCGACCGTCATCTGGGTCCCGGTCGGCGTCTGGTTGGGCCTGCGGCCCGCATGGGCGCGGCGAGCCCAACCCGTCGCCCAATTCCTCGCCGCCTTCCCGGCGAACCTCCTGTTCCCGGTCTTCGTCGTCGTCATCGTGCATTTTCAACTGAACGTGGACATCTGGCTGACCCCGCTGATGGTCCTCGGCACGCAATGGTATATTCTGTTCAACGTGATCGCGGGTGCCGCCGCCTTCCCCGGCGATTTGAAAGAAGCCGCCAGCAATTTCCGCGTCCACGGCTTCCTGTGGTGGCGCAAAGTGATCCTGCCCGGCATCTTCTCATATTATATCACCGGCGCGATCACCGCCTCGGGCGGCTGCTGGAACGCGGCCATCGTGGCGGAGGTCGTGTCCTGGGGCGACACCAAACTCGTGGCGCATGGCCTCGGCACCTATATCGCCCAAGCCACGGAAAGGGGCGACATGCCGCGCGTGGTGCTGGGGGTCGCCGTGATGTCGGTCTTCGTCCTCAGCTTCAACCGTCTGCTCTGGCACCCGCTTTACGCCTACGCACGCCGCCGCCTCACGATGTGACAGGATCCCGCCATGGATGCGCCTCTGCTCGAAGTCGTCAATTGCCGTCAGGCCTATCACAAGGACGCCAGCGCCGATCTGGTGGTGCTGGAGGACGTCAACCTCACCCTCCGCGAGCATGAGATCGTCGCCCTTTTGGGCCGCTCTGGCTCCGGTAAATCGACCTTGCTGCGGATCGTCTCGGGCCTGCTGACGCCGACCGCCGGCCACGTCAACTGGCGCGGCGTCAAGATCACCGGCCCCACCGACGGCGTGGCCATGGTGTTCCAAAGCTTCGCGTTGTTTCCCTGGCTGACCGTGCGCGAGAACGTCGAACTCGGGCTGGAAGCGCGCGGCGTCCCCCGCGCCGAACGCGAGAAACGTGGCGAGGCGGCTCTGGACCTGATCGGTCTTGGCGGCTTCGCCTCCGCCTACCCAAAAGAACTCTCGGGCGGCATGCGCCAGCGCGTCGGCCTCGCCCGCGCGCTGGTCGTTTATCCCGAGTTGTTGTTGATGGACGAACCTTTCAGCGCGCTTGACGTGCTCACCGCCGAAACATTGCGCACCGACCTCATCGATCTGTGGTCGGAAGGCAAACTGCCGGTCAAAACCGTGCTGATGGTGACGCATAATATCGAGGAAGCGGTGCTGATGTGCGACCGCATCCTCGTGTTCTCCTCCAACCCCGGCCGTGTCGCGAGCGAGCTGACGGTGCCCTTCCCGCATCCGCGCAACCGGCTGGATCCGGCGTTCCGCCAGATGGTCGACGACATCTATGCCATCATGACGCGACGCGCGCCCACGGGTCCCAAAGCCGCGCCGCCCGCGCATCCGCTGTCGCGCCCATTGGAACGCGTCGGCATCAATTTGATGGCCGGCCTCATGGAAACCCTGGCCGCCGAACCCTATCACGGCCGCGCCGACCTGCCCGCCATCGCCACCACGCTGCATTACGAGGTTGATGACCTGCTGCCTCTCGGCGAAACCCTGCAATTGATGCGCTTCGCGGTGCTGGAGGAAGGCGACATCATGCTGACCGACACAGGGCGCGCCTTCGTGCAGGCCGACGTCGACGGCCGCCGCGCTTTGTTCGCCGAGGCGTTGCGCGCCCATGTCCCGCTCGCCAACATGATCCGCCAGGTGCTGGATGAACGCTGGAACCACCGCGCCTCCGCCGTGCGCTTCCGCGATGAGCTGGAAGATCACATGTCGCCCGATTACGCCTCCGACACGTTACGCACCGTGATCGGTTGGGGCCGTTACGCGGAATTGTTCAGTTATGACGAGGAGGCCGAGCAGTTCAGTCTGGAGGATCTGGATTGAGCCGCGATCGCGTCAACCTGAAGCGGGAACCGTGCGCGCCGGGTTCTCCTTGTCCCGATTGATGTCCGCGCCATACCCCAATTGTCAGAAACCCAATCCACCCCATGTCACCCGGACATCCGTTCGAAGGAGCCCATCATGGCCGCCCACACGATCAAACCCTTGGTCACCGCGACCGCCAACAGCACCGGCGGCCGCAACGGCCATTCCGAAACCACGGACCACTCGGTCAGCGTCAACCTGTCCGTGCGCAAGGAAATGGGCGGACCTGGGCTTCCCAACACCACGACGCCCGAGCATCTGTTCGCCGCCGGCTATGCCGCCTGCTTCGGCGGCGCGCTGGAATTCGTCGCCCATCAGCACAAGAAGAACGTCGCGGGCGCCACGGTCACCTGCCACACCTCGGTCGGCCCGCGTGAGGGCGGCGGCTTTGGCATCGCCGTCACCATGCACGTGAAAGTCCCGACTTTACCGACCGCCGAGGCGCGGGCTCTGGTTCAGGAAACCCACGACAATATCTGCCCCTACAGCCACGCCACGCGCGGGAATATCGACTTCGCGATGGAGGTCGAGGGCACCTGAAGCCCTTGCTCAATAGGTGTTTGAGCGCGCATTTTCGTCCGATCAGGTAAGATCGCCTGATCGGATCATGCTCTATCCCATATGTGCTTCCAGAAACCATAACGCCTTGTCCAGGTCGCGCGACGCCGCGGTAAAAATATCCGCGGTGTCGGCGTCTCCGGCCTCGGACGCCTCATCGATGCTTTTCCGCACGGCGTTCGCAACGGCCGCGTAACGCTCGATCAACGCGGTTAAGTGATCCTTGATCGCGGTGATATCCGTTGGATACGCGGGCAGCGTGGTCGCCCCCGCCACCGCCTGGGTTGTGCCAAGCGCCGTGCCGCCCAACTGCACGACGCGCTCGGCCATGGTATCGACATGCTCGTCCAACGTGGCGCGGAACCCGTCCAGCATCTCATGCACCGCGATGAATTGCAGGCCCTTCAAATTCCAGTGCGCCTGCTTCGTCGTCAGGCCGAGGTCGATCCCCTCCGCGACCCGCCGGTTCAACAGCTCGATCGCGGCCTTTTTGGCGTTGTCGTTCAGATTATTGGCGGTTTTGTGCTTCGGCATGACATGGCTCCCGCGATGACCTGACGGCATGATAGTGCGATTGGGTGAAGGAAGAAATCGGAGCGTTGCCCAGTACAAACCGGGCACATGGGTAACACTCTGGACTGGGTGAAACCCCGATTTCTCCCTCCGAAACCTCGCGGGAAATTAGCGTTCCATTCATCTTTGACCGCTAGCCTGCGCGCATGGCCGCCAAATCCCCTCAGCATCCCATGGCGCAGGTCGCCACCTTCGCTTTCTCGGGCATCGAGGCGATCCCGGTTGAGGTCCAGGTGCAACTCTCGGCCGGCGCGCCGAATTTTCTGATCGTGGGGCTGGCGGATAAAGCGGTCGCGGAAGCGCGTGAGCGGGTGCGCGCGGCGTTTCATGCCATGGGTTTGTCGCTGCCGCCGCGGCGCATTCTGATCAATCTGCGGCCCGCCGATTTGGTGAAAGAAGGCAGTCATTTCGATCTGCCTCTCGCCCTCGGCGTGCTGGCGGCGATGGATTTGCTGCCGATGGACCAATTGGCGGATTTCGCCGCGTTGGGTGAGCTGTCCCTGGACGGATCGGTGAACAAAGTGGCGGGGGTGCTGCCCGCGGCGATCGCGGCCTCGGCGCGCGGGCTGGGGTTGATTTGCCCCGAGGAACAGGGGGGCGAGGCGGCATGGGCGGGTCAAATCAACATCCTGGCGGCGCCGGATCTGAAATCGCTGATCAATCATTTCCGCGGCACGCAGATTTTGCGACCGCCTGAGGCCGGCGGGGTCGCCGAGCAGGGGCGCGGGCCGGATATGCGCGACGTGAAGGGCATGGAAACGGCGCGGCGCGCGGTCGAGATCGCGGCGGCGGGCGCGCATAATATTCTGCTGATCGGCCCGCCGGGATCCGGCAAATCGATGCTGGCGGCGCGGCTGCCGGGGTTGCTGCCCGACCTCGACGCGCGCGCGGCGCTGGAGGTCGGGATGATCCACAGTGTCGCCGGCCTGCTGGACGAGGGGCGGCTGATGGTGCGCCCGCCGTTTCGCGAGCCGCATCACTCGGCGTCGCAGGCGGCGCTGACCGGCGGGGGGCATCGGGCGAAGCCGGGCGAGGTGTCGCTGGCGCATCGCGGCGTGTTGTTTCTGGACGAGTTGC
This sequence comes from Acetobacteraceae bacterium, assembly GCA_043785025.1. Classification (GTDB taxonomy): domain Bacteria; phylum Pseudomonadota; class Alphaproteobacteria; order Acetobacterales; family Acetobacteraceae; genus Rhodopila. The sequence goes on along the minus strand of JAYVXQ010000233.1, from coordinate 3,768 downwards.
CGGAGTTTCCGCGCCAGACGCTGGAGGCGTTGCGCCAGCCGATGGAATCGGGCCGCACGACGGTGGCGCGGGCGGCGGCGCACATCACCTATCCCGCGCGGTTTCAGTTGGTCGCGGCGATGAACCCGTGCCGCTGCGGCTATTTGGGGGACGCGGCGCGGGAATGCGGGCGGGCGCCGCGCTGTGGCGAGGATTATCGCAACCGGATCAGCGGACCGGTGCTGGATCGCATCGATCTGGCGGTGGAGGTGCATCCGGCCTCGGCGGCCGAGCTGGTGCATGCGCCGCGTGGGGAAACCAGCGCGGTCGTGGCGGATCGGGTGCGGGTGGCGCGCGCGGCGGCGCGAGACCGGCATGGGGTTGACGGCGCGCCGGTGAATGCCGAGGCCGAGGCCGACGATATTCTGATCGCTCCTGACGCCGGACGGCTGGTGGAGGAGGCGATGAACCGGTTGCGCCTGTCAGGACGCGGTCGGGTGCGGGTGTTGCGGGTGGCGCGCACGATCGCGGATCTGGCGGGGGCGGAGGTGGTGGGGCGGGCGCATGTGGCGGAGGCTTTGTCGTACCGGCATCGGACGCATCAGCGGGGCGGGTGATGGCTTGACAAGAATATCGCCACTGGCTATTGACGCTCGTGAAGATTGTTCGATTCACCCCGGATGCGCTGAAGAGCCTCAGGCGGCACCGGCACATGGCGGCGCGGGTTCGTCAGGCCATCGGCGACCATGCCGCGGAAGCCGGCGCCCATGCGAATAACGTCACCCGCCTGGTGGGGCTGACAACGTTCCGGCTTCGGGTTGGCGACTTCCGGGTGATTTTCGAGGAAACGGCGACGGATATCATCGTCACGAGAATTGGGCCCCGAGGTGGCGTCTATGACTGATGGAAACCAACCATGACCGATGCCGACACGATCACCATGACCCGCGATGCCTATGACGATCTGATCGACGCGCGCGACCACGCGATCGCCATGCGCGATATCGCGAGCGGGGCGGTCGAGACGCTGACGGGACCTGAGGTCGACGCGTATTTGGCGGCGCCCTCTCCGCTGGCGTTCTGGCGGCGGCATCGCGGGCTGACACAAGTGGCGCTCGCGGCCCAGGTTGGAATCGCGCAATCGTCACTGGCTCAGGCCGAGACCGGGCGGCGCGGCCTGAAGGTCGAGACTTATGCGCGGCTCGCCAAAGCGCTCAACACGCGGATCGAGGATCTGCTGGCCGATCCGTGAATGCCGGCCGGGTCAGAGTTTAAGTGTTGTCATACCAACGGCCCAAATTGATGACTCTTCCATCATTTTGGGCCGTTGGTATGGCGCGCCGGGTTGGCGGGCGGCGGCGCGCGAAACCAATGCGGCGCGCGAAACCAATAAGGATGCCGACGGCCGTTGGCCCATCGAAGATGGGTCAACATTAAGGGCCGTTGGTATCAGATGATCAACCGCCGGAACGCGGCGATGACATCCCGCTCCCGATACGGTTTGGCGAGAAACAGATCAAACACGGACGCCGGCATCTCCCGCGCCAGATAGCGGCCTGACGTAACGACCACCACGATCGGCGGCCAGCGGTGGCGGATCAGCGCGGCGAGTTTCAGCCCGTCGATGCCACGCGGCATCTCGATATCCGTGAACACCAGGCGAATATCGGCGCGGGATTCCAGGATGGCGATGGCCTCGGTGGCGTCAGCCGCCTCGATCGCTTCAAACCCCGCGTCTTCCACCATGGCGAATGCCGCCATGCGCAGCAGCGGCTCGTCGTCGACGATCAGAATCGCTGCTTTGACTGGATCCAATCATTCCACTCCGCCGCCCTCGGTATGCAGCACCTGGGCGAGGGGTGCTTTGAACTCGGCTTCAAAGCCTGCTGAGAGGTAACGGAGATCGACGCCACCCGATCCCACCAGGCCCATGCGTAACAATCTGGAACCGAAACCTTTGCCAGCGGGTTGCCCGACCGGCGGGCCGCCGATTTCGTGCCAGGTCATCACCAACATCGGCTCGGGCTCGATGTCGCTGAGGTGCCAGTTCACCTGGACGCGACCGCTGTCGCGCGAGAGTGATCCGTATTTCAGCGCGTTGGTGGTGAGTTCGTGCAGCAGCAGCGACACCGACAGGGTCGCCTTGGGGCCGAGATTGATGTCGGGACCGGAGATTGTAAAGCGCGCGGGCTCGGCGAGGGTTTTCAGAACCGTGGTCACCACCTCGAACATTTTGGCGGCGAGCCATTTTTGTTGCAATAAAATATCGTTCGCGCTGGCCATGGTATGCAGGCGGCGGATGAACGAGTCGACCACGTCCTGCTCCGGCAACGCGCGCAGGGTTTGGGACGCGATCGCCTGGATCATCGCGAAGGTATTTTTCAGGCGATGGCGGAGTTCGTTGTTGAGCACCTGCTGCTCGGTTTGGGCGTTCAGACGGGCGATGCCGGCTTCGAGCCGGTCGGCGACGTTGCGCAGGAAGGACAACATCTCGATCGTCCAGACTCTGGGCTGTGCGTCATGGACGATGAAAACGGCGACGGTGCGCCCGTGCTCCCGCACCGGCATGTTGACCAGCGAGCCGATGCCGAGGTCGAACAGCGAACGGGCGCTGGCGGCGGTGCGGGGATCGCGGTGGACATCCTCGATGATCAGCGGGTCGCCGTGCAACAGGCCCTCGCCCAGGTCGCCGTAATCCGCGAAACGGTAGCGGCCGGCGATGGTTTTCACGCCGGGCGCGGTCCAATCGGGCTCGATCGCGACGTATTCGCCGTTGCCTTCCAGGCGGCCGAAGGCGGCGCGGCTGACGTTCAGGATCTCACCCACGATGGCGGCGGCGGCGCGGGTCATATCGGCGGCGCGGGTCATGTCGCGCAGTTGATCGCCCAATTGCAGAAGGCCGGCGCGGCGGGCGGCGGCGCGGATTTGCTCGGCGGCGAAGGCGTCGCGGTCGAGGATCGCGCGGCGCAGCTCCAACTGTGTTGAGACGAGGCGGCCGAGGATGCGCAGCGCGCTGGCCTGGGCTGGCTCGAGCCCGTTGGGGCGCGCGCGATCGTCGATGACACAGAGCGAGCCCAGTACCTCGCCGGTGGCGGCGCGGAACGGGGCGCCCGCGTAGAAGCGGATATACGGGTCGCCGGTGACCAGGGGATTGGCGCGGGTGCGGTCGTCCTGGCGGAGGTCGGGGATGATGAGCAGATCCGGCTCGATCAACGCGTGCGCGCAAACGGAGCTGTCGAGGGCGGTCTCATAAGGCTCGAACCCGATGCGAGCCTTGAACCATTGGCGTTCGGCGGCGACGAAGCTGACCAGGGCGACCGGGGCGTCGCAAAGTTGCGCGGCGAGGCGGGCGATGTCGTGGAAACCTTGCTCGGCCTCGGTGTCGAGGATGGCATGGTCCGCGAGGGCCGCGAGCCGTTGTGGGTCAAAGGTGTAGTCGGGGGGAGGTATCATGACTGTCCAACGTCGTGATTTTATGACGGATCAGTCTATGGCGGTTCGCGAACGAGGGCGAGGGGAGATATCTGGGCTCTCTCCGCCCAGACCCGCCAGGAGGGCGGCGCCCTCCCCAGGGACCATTGGGACCTCCCGCCAAAGGGTGAGGCCCTTTGGGATCTATCCCTTTGTTTCTATAATGGAGGAGGGCCATCCACGATGTTTTAACGTCCACGCAGGCCCTAATTAATTACGTATACCCGGATCTCTCCGAAATCCGGGTATCCTTTTGGTTTTGCGCCCGCCGCCACACCAACCCTGGGCGCGTATACCCGGATCTCTCCGAAACCCAGG
>JAYVXQ010000232.1:0-5166 GCA_043785025.1 Acetobacteraceae bacterium | reverse complement strand
ACAGGACGACGTCGCGCGGGCTGCGGTCCTCGAGTTCCAGTAAGGTCGGAACGCTGTAGCGGTTGATTTCGGTCAGACCGGTTTTCGGGAGATAGGCGCGGCCGGGGTCGGCGATCCACACCTGCGCGGTGCGTGACAGATCGCGCAGCCAGGGCATGATTTGGCTGGTCATCGGCGCCTCGTAACAGACGTCGCCGCACAGAATGAGGTCCCAGCGGTTGACGTCACCCACGACGTCGTCCGCCGCGACGGTGACCGCCATTCCATTCAGCGTCGCGTTCATCGCGATCGCGGCGCGGGCGAAGGGGTCGATATCCGCCGCCTCCACCGTGGCCGCGCCCGCCATCGCGCAGGCGATCGCCGCCACCCCTCCCCCGGCCGCGAAATCCAGGACGCGCGCGCCGCGCACCAGCGCCGGACGGTCCAGAATATGCCGCGCCAGCGCCTGCCCGCCCGGCCAGGCGAAAGCCCAGAACGGCGGTGCCAGGCCATGTTGATGGAGCCAGTCCTCGGTCGCGCGCCAGATCGGGGTGATCTCGGTCGCGAGGTGCAAGCGGATTTCCGGGGCGAACGAAACCGCCGCGATTTCGGTGTTGGCGCGAATGAACGCCGGCAGATCTGGCGCGGGAGAGGACGTCACATCCCGCCGGCGATGAGGGTCAACGCGAAGGCCAGGCCGACCTCGCGGTTCGCGCGAAATAAATCGAGGCAGCGGGCGGGATCATGAATGTCCAGGCGGATGATCTGGCGGGCCAGCAACGCCATGGGCCATGCGAGGGCGGCGAAAAACACGGCGCCGTATCCCGCCGACCAGCCCGCGAGCGCGAAGCTGATGATAGCGGTGGCGTAGCAGGCGGCCAGGAACGGGCGCGTCCGCTCCCCAAACAGGCGCGCGGTCGAGCGCACGCCGGCGATGGCGTCGTCCTCGCGATCCTGATGCGCGTAGATCGTATCGAAGCCCAGATCCCAGGCGATCGCGGCGGCGTAGAGCCACAGACAGGCGGCGTCGATCTGGCCATGGGCGGCGGCATAGCCGAGGGGGGCGCCAAATCCGAAGGTGAAACCCATGACGAGTTGCGGCCACCAGGTGACGCGCTTGGCCAGCGGATACAGCGCGACCAGTCCCAGAGAGGCGGCGCCCAATCCGCGGGCCAGCCCGTTGAGTTGCAGCAGCACGGCCAGCCCGCAGGCCAGAAGGGCCGCCAGGAAAACCAGTGCGTGGCGCGGCCGGATCGCCCCCGACGCCAGCGGCCGTCCCGCCGTGCGCGCCACCATGCGGTCGATGTCGCGATCCCAGAGGTCGTTCACCACGCAGCCGGCGGCGCGCATCACCAGGCTTCCGATCGCGAACAGTAAGATCAGGCGCGCGGTTTCCGCCCATGACGTCCGTGCCAGCAGGATTCCCCACAGGCCAGGCAGAAACAGCAGCCAGACCCCGATCGGCCGATCGACCCGCGCCAGCAGCAGATACGGCAGCCATGCCCTCGGCAGCCGGGACACCCAGCCCGAGGCGGCGATATCGGTATGGCCGCTCATGCTGCTATTCTTCACCGTATCATGACCCGTTTCACCAGCACGCCGCGGTTGTATCTGGACGTTCCGCTGACCGCCGGCGCGGAGGTCTCGGCGAGTTCCGATCAGGCACATTACCTCGGCGGCGTGCTGCGCCGGGTGACTGGCGATCCCGTGCGCGTGTTCAATCCCCGGGATGGGGAGTGGATGGCCCGCCTTGGCGTTGCGCGCAAGGGTCGCGCGACGTTGCATATCGCCGAATGTCTGCGCCCGCCGCAAACCGAGCCCGGTCCGTGGTTGGTCTTCGCGCTACTGAAACGCGACGCCACCGACCTGGTGATCCGCCAGGCCACCGAATTGGGCGCCTGCCGCGTGCTGCCCGTCATCACCGCGCGCACCAACGCCGCCCGTGTGAACGAGGACCGGCTGCGCGCCATCGCGATCGAGGCGGCCGAACAATGCGAGCGTCTGACGATCCCGGATATCGCGCCGGTCGGGCGGCTCGACCAATGTCTGAGCGGATGGCCTTCTGGTCGCCGCCTGTTCGCGGCGTTTGAGCGTTCGGGGTTGCGGGCCGGCCTGCCGCAAGCCATGGAAAGCGAAGCGGCGCTGTTGATCGGGCCCGAGGGCGGTTTCACTCCGGAGGAAATAAGCGGGTTGCGCGGCATGGCGTTCATCACGCCGTTTTCCCTGGGTTCGCTTGTGCTGCGCGCCGAGACCGCGGCCATCGCCGGCCTCTCCCTGTTGCTTGCCAGGGGATGACCCTGGTACGATTGTATCAACCTGAAACGCTGAGAGCCGCATGTCCAATCCAGGAGACGGCGACGCCACCCCGATCGCGTCGCTTCGACAACTCGCCGAGTATATCGCCGTCGGCTGTAAGCCCGCGGAGCAATGGGGCATTGGCACGGAGCATGAGAAATTCGGTTTCCGCCTGAACGATCTGAAAGCGCCGCCGTATGAGCCGGCCGATGGCCAGCCCGGTTCGATCCGCGACCTGTTGCATGGGTTGCGGGCGTATGACGCGACGCCGATCGAGGATCACGGCAATACGATCGGTCTGAAACAGGGTGGGGCGTCGGTGTCTTTGGAACCGGCCGGTCAGTTGGAATTGTCGGGTGGCATCGCCTCCACCTTGCACGAGACCGCCGCCGAATTTGAAACCCATTTCGAACAGGTGCGCGCGGTGTCCCGCCCGCTGGAGCTGGGGTTCGCTCCGCTTGGCTTTCATCCGCTCGCGACGCGCGAGGCGATGCCCTGGATGCCCAAGGGGCGTTACGCGATCATGCGCCGGTACATGCCGCTGGTCGGGTCCATGGGTTTGGACATGATGACGCGGACCTGTACCGTGCAGGTCAACCTCGATTACGAATCGGAACAGGACATGGCCCGCAAGTTGCGGGTATCGTTGCTGCTGCAACCATTGGCGACGGCTTTGTTCGCCAATTCGCCATTCACCGAGGGGCGGGAAAATGGTTTCATGTCGTATCGGGCGCATGTCTGGACCGATACGGATAATCATCGTTCCGGTATTCCGGCGGTCATGCTGGAGCCGGGATTTGGCTTTGAACGTCACGCGGAGTGGTTGCTCGATCAGGTTCCGATGTATTTCGTTTATCGTGATGGCGCCTATATCGATGTCGCGGGCGCGTCGTTCCGCGATTTCATGAGCGGGCGGGTCCCGGCGTTGACGGGCATCACGCCCACGATCGGCGATTTCGCCGACCACATGACGACGGCGTTCACCGATGTTCGTCTGAAACGATTCCTGGAAATGCGCGGGGCCGACGCCGGCCGCGCCGACATGATGGTCGCCCAATCCGCGCTGTGGGTTGGATTGCTTTACGATCAAGCCGCCCTCGCCGCCGCCGAATCGCTGGTGCGGGATCTGACCTGGATTGACGCGATCGCGATGCGTCAGGCGGTACCAAAACAGGGACTCGGGACGGCGTTTCGGGCGGGAACGCTGCGCGATCTGGCGCGCGACGTGATCGCGATCGCGGTTGGCGGATTAAAGGCGCGAAATCGACGTGATAAATCCGGTAATGACGAGTCAATTCATCTGGCGCCGCTGGTTGAAATCTCAGAAGGCGGACCGGTGCAGGCGGAATATTGGCTGGCGCGCAATCGTTCGGTCTGGCGCGGAGACATCGGGCAAATATTACGGGAAGCCGCGATTTAACTCCGGTTTTCGCTGTCCTGGCGGGAAACCGCGTTTCCGCCGTGTCGTCACGCCGATCGCAATTGATCGTGAACTGGCACGATCTATTGATCCGTGGATGAGCACAATGTTGTTTTTCAGTCTCCCGGTGGACATTCGTGAGACTGGCGCCCTTAAGCGGCATACGATAAGCCTCGGTTTGGTAATCGTCCATCAAAGGCGGTTTCATCCGCGACCTTAAAGGAATGCCTCGTGTCCTCCGGACAGAATGGTCCCATCGTCGTCCGCTTACGTCTGATTGGCCAGATGGAAGCCTGGACCATTACGAGTGAAAGTGTCTTGCCTTCCGGGCGCAAAACGCGCGCGTTGCTGGCGGCGATCGCGCTGTCCGCGCCGCGCCCGACGTTGCGCGGACGGCTCGCGGAATTGCTCTGGAGCCGGCGGCCGGAAGAACAGGCGCGGGCCTCGTTGCGCCAGGAAATTCACCGCCTTCTGGAAGTTCTCTCGCCCGCCAATACCGAGGTGCTGGTCGTCACGCGCGATCAATTGTCGTTAAAACCGGGCGCGGTGTGGATCGATGTCGAGGAGGTGATGCGCGCGACGACCGCGCAGCCCGCGTCATTGTCGTTACTGGACGGCGATTTGCTGGAAGACCTGGACGGGATCGATCCCACTTTCGATATGTGGCTGACGACCGAGCGGGAACGTCTGCGCGATCGCGCCCGGGGTGTCGCCGAGGCCTTGCTGCGTGAGCAGGTCGAGCCGGATACCACGATTCCCGCCGCGCAACGCCTGCTGCAAATCGATCGCGCGCATGAAGGCGCCTGGCGCGCGTTGATGAAAGCGCACTCCGAGCGCGGTGAGCGCGGCATGGCCATTCAGGCCTATGACCGTTGCCGCGCCGTGCTGGCGGATTTGCTCGACGCGGCGCCCTCGGCGGAAACGCAACGGTTGTTGAACGATATTCGCGGCCCGTCCAGCAATCGGCTGCCCGCCCGCCCGCCCGCCCCGCCGCCCCCCGCGGTAACGACGGTGAGGTCCCCTGGGGCCTCCGATTATCATGACCGGTCCGCCGACGACGAGGGCGCCGACGACATGGCGCGCGCCTCCGGTGGGCCCGCGTCCGAGCAATTGCCGCGTGGCGGGGCGCATGTCGGGGTTCTGCCGTTGCATTGCGTCGGATTGTCCGAGGCGGATTCGTATCTGGGTCCGGGCATCGCCGATGAAATCACCTCGGCGTTGTCGCGGTTTCGCTGGATGTTCGTGATTTCATCGGGATCTTTGACCCGGTTCGCGCAACAAAATCGCGACGAGGCGGCGATACGGCGCGCGTTCGGGATCGATTTTCTGCTGGACGGAACGATCCAACGCAGCCGGAACAAATTACGGATCACGCTGCGTCTGCTGGACCTGCGGGCCGGTAATCAGGTCGTTTGGGCGCGCCGGTTCGATCGGCTGGATACGGATTTGCTGTCGGTGCAGGACGAAATCGC
>JAYVXQ010000231.1:0-15891 GCA_043785025.1 Acetobacteraceae bacterium | reverse complement strand
GCCAGGTCCGCTCGTCATCATATTGGGAAACCCGCCACAGCCGCCAAGCGCGCCGATCGCGCAGAACAATCCAAACAGGGGGGCGATCCTCATCAAACGGCGTCCTTCCAAAGCAAGCGCGCGCCGGGATCAGGGTGATCCCACGCAGCGTACAGCGTTTGACCGTATCCGCTCGCTCCGCCACTGGCAAGGCAAGCGCCTTCGCGGTATATTCGGAGTTTGAAATTCTCCGCGACGCCGGACATCCTCCATGGCGCCCGCGGTGCCGCGCGACGTTGAGACCCGCCTCTAACCGGAGCCCGCCATGCGGCCGCCTCACCCTCTGACCGGAAGCCCCTGATGTCAGGACCGTTCGCGATGCACGAAGACCCCGTCGACCTGGAGGCTTTGGGCGATTATCTCGACTCGTCGCGCGCCCCCGAAACCTGCATGGACCTGTCCGAACTCGACGGGTTTCTGGCGGGGCTCGCCGCGGGCCCTGAGACCGTGCTGCCCGAGGAATGGCTGCCCATGGTCTGGGACGAGGAAGACCCGGAATTCGAGGATGACGCCGAAGCCGACCTCATCCTCGGCACCATGTTCGCGCGATACAATGAAATCGCCGACGGTCTGGACAGCGACGACCCATCCTATGAGCCGGTCTATTGGCTGGACGCCATGGGCCGCACCGTGGTCGAGGACTGGACCGCCGGCTTCATGCGCGCCGTCGGCATGCGCCGCGACGCGTGGGAAGGCGTGCTGGAAACCGCCGACGGCGCCAAACTGTTCATCCCGATCGTCGCCGTCGCGAGCCTCGCCAGTCCCGATATCGACCCCGAGGACATCGGCATCGCGCCGCCCGACATGGATCAACTGGTGGAGCACGCCGACACCGTGCTCGCGGCCTGCGTCACCGGACTGCATGCGTTCTGGCGCGCCCGCTCCGGCATGGCGCGCCCGCGGCTGACCATCCCTCTGGCGCGCGGCCGCAAGCCGCATTGATCCGGAGCGGCCGCGTTTTTCCCGCGATCTGAAATCTCGCGTCAACCGATGTTCGTCTATCGAAGGTTCACCAGGTCAGTGAACCGAGAGGCGATCATGAAGGTCCATTTCCCCGCGGGCGATAAGCCCATCTCATACGCCTTACGCGCGCGACGGCGGGCGCTGACATGGGCTGTCGCGGTCCCGCTGCTGTCGGGCCTGGCCGCCGCCCTGCCCGCCGCCCTGCCCGCGCATGCGGTCGAAACCCCCTCTTTGGCCGCGATCACCGCCCCCGCCGGCGCGGCTCAGAAACTCACGAACCCGGCCGATGCGATGGATGTCATGGCGCGATTGCTGGAGCAGAACGCGAACCACATCGCGCTCCGCGTCGATAACCTGCCGATAACCCAGGCCGACGCCGCCGATTACATCCGCGCGATGCCCGCCAGCATGGCCGGGTTGGGCATGGACGGCATTTTCAAACACGCGATGGACGCCCTCATTCGCCAGAAAGCCATGGCCGTGCAGGCCCGTAAACAGGGTCTGGATAAAGACCCCGGGGTGATCCGCAAAAGCGACATTCTGTTTGAAAAAGTCCTGGTCGACGCGTGGTTGCACGACAAAGCCGGCGCCGCGGTGAGCGAGCGGAAACTGCGCGCCCGCTATGATCAGGACATCGCCGGCAAGCCTGGTCCCGCCGAGGTGCGGGCGCGCGTCATCCTCGTCGCGACCGAAGCTGAGGCGCAGGCGCTGATCCGCGACGCCACCGGCAAAGGCGCCGATGGGTTTGGCGACCTCGCCCGTAAAAACAGTAAGGGCCCAGGAGCGGAACAGGGCGGGGATTTGGGGTATGTGACGCTGGAGGCGGTGCCGCCCGAGGTTGGCGGGGTAATGTTCTCGCTGGCTCCGGGTCAAATGACCGCCTATCCGATTCGCGCCGCTGGCGGATTTTACATTGTCCGGGTCGAGGGGCGGAAGGATCGCGCGACTCCGGGCTTTGAGGAAGCCCGCCCGATGCTGGAGCGGGCGGAACGGGCTGAGGCCGTTCGCCTCGCGGTGATGTCGGTGACGGACACTGTGAAGATCGCGATGCCCGCGGGCGTTGACGACAAGGGTCCGGCGATCAGGCGGTAATTTCTTGACCCTGGCCTGACTTCGGCGCGGGATGACGGCGGCACGGGATGACACCGGCACGGGATGACGGCGGCGCGGGGTGATGGTGGCGCGGGGTGATGGTGGCACGAAAAAACCGGACGGGGTTTCCCCCGCCGGCTTTCGGTGTTTTGATCGTTCGGATCAGGCGGCGGCGTTGGCGCGGCGGCGGCGCAGACCGGCGATCCCCGCCATGCCGAGGCCGAGCAGCGCGAGCGAGGCGGGCTCCGGCACCGCGGTGGTGCCGACTTTGGTCACCGCGACATTCGCCAGAGCGGCGAACTGCGACACGGTCGAAGCGGCCGAGGTGGTGGTGACGAAGCTCAGTGCCTGCGACGCCGCAGTGGCGACGAAGGTCAGCGACTGCGCCGTCCAGCCCACGACGGTGTTCGCCGCCACGTTCATGATCGTCGAGGTCAGCGTGCTGCCGCCGAAGGTCACGGCCCACTGCTCGGGCGTCGTCGGCGCGGAGACCGCGTTCGACAGCGTGAAGCCTGATTCGTAGAAGCTGACGGCGTAGGAAGCGCCGATGGTCAGGCCGGAAATGGTCTGGCTCAGCGTCTGGCGCTGCGAGGCACCGAGGGCGTCGGCGTAGTAGTTGCCATAGGTCGTGGCCGGCAGGGTGTTCGAGGTCAGCGTGCCCCAGGTTGTGGTTTTGCAGAAGCTCGTGCCGGTGACGACGCAGCTATCGCCTGTCGCCGGCGTCTGCGTCCACCCAGGGATCGCCGAACCGCCAATTCCTGGGCTCGTGGGGTTCAGGAACGTGCCATTCGTCACCGACTGCGCCTGCGCAATGGGGGAGGCGGCGATGGCGGTCAACGCCATTAGGCCGAAAGCGGCCGCGCCCAAACGAACGTGATTGAAATGAGACATCATCATAAAATTTCCTCAAAAAAAACAGTGAAAAAGGCCGGTGAAAAAACCAGTTGGATAAAAGGCGGTAGTGGCGACCGGGTGAAACCCAACCGGTGTTTGTCTATGGGCGCAGTATCGGGGGAAGTTTGTAGCCGATCAAGTGTAAAAAATTATCTTTTGTTTTATTTTAAATACTAACTGGCATGATACCCAGAATTACACATAAAATATGATAATTCTTAATTTAGAGATTAATCGTCACCAGACATCCAGCGGCCGGGCGCATCACTCCGGCCCATTGTCCGCACCACATGCGGCCGCAAAACCCGCCCAAATTGCTCACGCCCCAAATTGCTCACGCCCCAAATTGCTTACGCGCCAAATTGCTTACGCGCCGGCATGGCGCGCCACGGCTGCACGCGCCGGCGCATGACCGCAACAATAATCCCGGCGCTGATCGAGACATCAACGGCGTGCCAAACCAGCAATCCGTGCGCCGGAGGCAAATAACCGCGCCGCGCATGTGATTTGGGACACATCATTCTGACCGCCGTGGGCCTAGACCTTGATCGCGTCAGGTTGACGCGATCAAGGTCCGCGTTTGTTAAGTTTCAGAGGGCGATTCCCGTCTGACGTTGGTTCAACTTCAGACGATCGCGCTCTGGAGTCGTGGCGAGGCCGGAAATTACTTTTCCCATGCGCGGGTCACGCCGCGCGTGGAAGAACAGGAGGTAAGGGAACCATGATCAGCATCTTGCGCGTCCGCTTTGACACGAATGCCGACGCGTCCAGCGTCTGGTCCGACCAACAAATGGAGAACTGGATGCAACCCCTCATCCCGTTCAGTCTCGGAAATTTCTGGTGGACCTCCTCCCGAGGTCTCTATTCATTGGACCACGTGCTGTATCCTCCGATCGTGGTCACGGACCCGCGGCCCGGTGTCGCCAAGGACAACGCCACCCAGCGGGCCGCGCTTAAAGACGCGGTGATCGCGGCGGCGACCGGCACGGTAAAGCCGGATTGGGACAACACGGACGTCCTGATGATCTGGTTTGCCCAACCCACCGATACGTTCGGCGGCGGCGGCAGCGAGGTGACGCTGAAGAACGGGAATACCAAGATTATTCCTGTCACGGTGGTGGACATTCTGACCGCGTTTGACGCGGCCTGCCAGGAACTTGGCCACAGTTACGGTCTGAACCATGAAATCGCCGCTGACGGCCGCGACTACGCGTCGCCCTATTCGGTCATGAGCGCCCGTTCCGTGCCGGAGTTTCTCCGTCCGAGTGATGCGCGGCTTCCTGACGGCGGCATCCTGACGGCGAGTAACGAGCACTGGATTGGCACGGGGGCCAATCGCATCGTCGGGCCGTCGCTGGCGGCGGCCCAATTGTTTCGCGAGCAGCCGTTCCGCGACAGCCCGTCCGTCATGCACCTCGACGATGGCTACGCAAGGAAACCTGTTACACGCCGGCTCTATGCGCTGAACTACCAATTGCTGGATCCGCCCGGTCCCCTTCCGGTGCTCCTCTCATTTCCGTCTCACGCGGGTGATGGCCGAACGTTCTGCGTCGAGCTACGCCGTAATAATATAGGCTATGATCAGGGCCTGAGCCCCGCTTTGGTTGTCCACTCGCTCAATCCTGACGGTCGTGTGCGCTACGAAGGCGCCGCTCTCTTGACGCTGGCGAACGACCACACTGATTGGCCGTGCGTGGCCGGGGACTTCGCGTTGCGATTGGTAAACGTTGACCCCGCGCGAGAATTCGTCGACGTGATGCTCCACGCCGGTGCGCAAACATGGTTCCCGATCCGAGGCGTGCTGTTGGCCGGACGCTTCCGCGCGCAGCGTGAACTGAACGCGATGTCGAACGATGACATGCGGAATACGCTGATCGTCGAGCTGACCCGGCATAGTCAACAAGCCGACTACCAGCGCTTCGATGACGACACGCTCGCCGGCATGGGCGCCGTGATGGTGTTTCTTCGTGAAGGCCACCTGCGCGACGACGCCGCGTTGAGCCTGATGACAGCGGATAACCAGCGCAACACGCTCATCGTTGAGCTCGACGGCGAAACTCATGCTGGCGTCGCGTTACAGGGGTTCGACAACCTCGAACTCGCCCGGATCGCCCTTGGCGACGATTTGGCGACCCGCGGCCAGGTGCCAGGCCGGGTCGGCTCATGGATCCGCGGCGTATTGCTGCTCGGTGGCTTCCGCACGCACCATGAGCTGAATGGTATGTCGGCCGATGACATGCGCAACACGCTCATCGTCGAGCTCGTGAACCATAGCAGTCAACGAGACTATCAGCGCTTCAATGACACGGAACTAGAAGGGATGGGTGCGGTGATGGTCGCGATGCGCCGGCTCGGGATCCGCGACGATGACACGTTGCGGACCATGACCGCGGACGACCAGCGCAACACGCTGATCGTCGAACTCGATGGCCAGACCCACCTCGGTGGAAAGCTCCAGGGTTTCCAGAACATTCACCTGGTCAAAATGCTGCTTGGCGTCGTTCCCGCGTGATGGCGGCCGGTGGATGCACGGCCTTTGGCTTTTTTGGCCAGACCGTGGGGGGGCCAGACCGTGGGGGGGCCAGATCGGGAGGGGGCCAGATCGGGAGGGGGCCAGACCGGGAGGGAGCCAGACCGGGATCATCAACAGGGTGCGCCCGATCCGGCCTGGGCGCGCGTGCCCCTTCAGGCGCGGTCGTCCGCCGCGCCAACATCCCGCACAGGCCGGCGATCCAGTGTGAATCCCGGCAAAAACCCCGGTGATTACCCGACGTCGTAACCGCGTTACCCGTGCATTCAGGTTGCCGGGGAGGGCCGCCGAGGCGGCATGAACGGCTCGGTCAATTGACCCACCAACGTGTCCGGCATCGGTTGATCGATCCCATAGGACTCGGGCCAGCGATCCTTCGGCAAATACCAGGTCCCGAACAGCCGATCGAGCCACGGCAAAATCGCCGAATAGTTCCGGTCCAGCATCTCGCCGCGCGTGTGGTGCCAATGATGGAACGCCGGCGTCGATACCAGCCACTCCAGTGGACCCAACCGCAGGCGCAGATTGGCATGGAGAAAATAGCCCCAGCATTGGCCGAGGACGTTGACCAGCACCACGATCACGTTGCCTGACTCGCTGGCGGGCGCCGACAACCCCAGGATGTAGAGCGGCATCATGCTGCACATATGACTGAAGGCCGTATCCACGGGATGCGCGTGCGTGCTGACCAGATAGTCCAGCTCCCGCGCGCTGTGATGCACCGCGTGGAACCGCCATAGCAGCGGGATTTCATGCGTCCAGCGATGACCCCAGTAATACCCGACCTCGGTCGCCAGCAGCGCGGCCAGCGCGCGCATCCAGAACGGCGCCTCGGCGACCGCGGTCAGCACGGCGGTGGGCATCAGCCAATGCGATACATACGCGGCGATGCCCAGAGGCACGCTCATGATCAACGCCGGAAAAATCCCCGCGAGGTAATAGAAGATCAGGTCGATCCCGAAATGCCCGCGGGCGATGCGCTGGCGGTGCAGCGGCAGCAAACGCTCCAACGGGATGAAGATGATCGACAGGATCGCCAGCCAGCCGCTCAGGATCAGGATCTCCTTCACCAGCGGTTGGAGCGTGGATATCAGGGTTTGGATCATGCTTCTGCCTCGCGACGCCGGGTTGGCGATAGCGCGCAGCGGGTTACGGAATGGTTCGCGGGAGGGGAGGGGCGTTGCCCCATACCCCACCAGGAGGCTTTGCCTCCTGGACCTCCACCAAGGGCGATAGCCCTTGGGATCCCATTCCGTTTGGGCCTGTTTGGAGGAGGGCCGTCCATGATCTGTCAACGTCCGTGTCGGCCCTCTCCCGAACAGGCCCAAAAAAGATGGCGGTCCAGGTACCCTGTCCCTGGCGGGTCTGGGCGGCGCCCAGTCTTACCCCCCGCAAACCCTCATTAATCCTTCCAACCTTGCCAGCGTCCCGGCATCCGCCTGCCCGTTCACCGCCTCGGGCCGCCAATGCCGCTGAAACGCCCGCAGCACGGTCGAAAGCGCCGGATCCAACCCGCCCTCCGGCGCCACCCGATACCCGATCCATTGCAACATCGCCCGAACCGGCCGCAGCGCCCGCGCATCCCGGATCACACCGCCGATTCCCGCGTCCGCGACCTCCAACGGCCACAACCCGACGCCATTGCGGGCAAGATCGTCCCACCGGAACCGCTCTCCCGGATCCTCCTTCCGGTCGGGCGCGACGTCGCTATGGCCAATCACGTTGCGCGCCGGGATCGGATGCCGCGCCAAAATCGCCAGACACAGATCGCAGACCGCCGCCATCTGCAGCACCGGGAAATCCCGATAGCCAAATTCATGGCCGGGATTGACGATCTCGATCCCGATCGACCGCCCGTTCAGCGCCGCGTGGCCGCGCCAGTACGACACGCCCGCGTGCCACGCCCGCCTGGCCTCCGGCACCAGCCGCATGACGGCGCCATCCTCATCCACCACATAATGTGACGACACCGCGGCCACCGGATCGCGCAACCGCTCGATCGCCGCGGCGGCGGACTTCATTCCGGTATAATGCAGGATCAACATATCGACCGGCGTATCGCCGGGGCGCTCGTCATGGTTGGCGCCTGGCCGCTCCACGATCGACCCGCTCACAGCCCGCGTTCCCGCTTGATCCGGTCCCACGCCGCGTTGATCCGCGCCACCGACTCGGTCGCCTTGGCGACAAATTCTGGCGGCACCCCGCGCGCCGCCAGCCCGTCGGGATGGTTCTCCCGCATCAATTTCTTCCACACCGCCCGCAACTCCGCCCCATCGGCCGAGCGCGCCACCCCCAAAATCTCATACGGATCGGGTTCGTTGGCACCGGGAGGCGGCGACGGCGACGCCCCCGACGCCCGATCCCACGCCAGCCGGTCCAGCCGGAACCCGCGATGCACCCCGGCCAGGAACGTCTGCTCCGTCGCGTTCACCCCGCCATCGGCCCGCGCGATCGCGAACAGGGAGGCCAGCACGACCTCCAGCAACGCCGGATTATCCGCGAAGGCATCGCCCAATTGCGTGGCATGCAACTCATATCCGCCGGCGTTTTCCCGTGCCTGATCGAACAGGCGGCCGATCTCGCGCAGGTTTTCCTCGGGCACCCGGAACTGGCGGCGGAACGCGTCGATTTCGGTCCGCTTCACCGGCCCGTCGCACTTGGCGAGCTTCGCCGACAGCGCCACGACCGAGATCGAGAATAGTTGCTGCTTATTCCCCAACAACGCCGCCGCGCGCGCGTGGCCGGAGATGCCGTCGCCACCTGCGAAAGGGAAGGGGAACCGCATCCCCTGGCCGCTGTCCGCCGCATGGCCCAACGCCGCGCCGATGGCCGCCCCGAAGGGTCCCCCCATCGCGAACCCCGCCATCCCGCCGATGACCTTACCCCAGTATCCCATGTTACGCGCTTAGCACGGCGGGCTTCACCAGCGCGAGACGCGATATGGGGCGCAGACCAGCGCGCTTCAGGATTGACCCCGCTTCAATGGCTCAATCCTCAGGCGCGTTGGTATTTGCTCAGCGGATCCGCGCCAGCGAGGGATCGAGCAACGCGGTATCCTGGCCCAGTACCGGGTCGGCGATCGCCGCCTCCAGGCTGGTGGCGCCTTTCCATTGCGCGGCGGGCCGGGAGACGCCTTGCGAGCCGATCTGATCGATCCCCCAATAGATCTCCAGGTTATGCCCGTCGGGATCGCGAAATTCGACCGCGATCTGCACCCCCGCGCGCCGCCGCCCCTCAAAATGGATGGCGACGCCATGGCGGGTGAGATGATCGCGCGCCCGGAACACCTCATCGAGCGACCCAACCTCGAACGCCATGTGATGCAGGCCCGCGCCGGGATCGTGATCCTGGGTCGCCTTGAACAGCGCGATGCCATGATGGTCGGTGTTCAACCGGATGAACGCCGCGCCGCCGGGCATCATGTCGTCCAGATATTCGTCCGACACCTGGAAGCCGAGCACATCGACATAAAATCGTAACGATTTTTGAATATCGGTGACGAACAGCGCGACATGGCCGATCTTACGCACCTGGAACGGGATGCCCTTCGGCCGCGGTCGCGCCGGGGTCGGGACGCTCATGGCGCGCTCAACAGCGCGCGGGCGTCTGGCGTGCTCAACAGCGCGCGGGCGGCGTGCACGGTGGTGTCCTGCCCCTCGACCGGGTTGGCGATCGCGTCCTCCAGCGAGCGGACGGCTTTCCATTCGCTCTCGGGCCGCACGATCCCTTCCGAGCCGATCTGATCGATCCCCCAGTAGATTTCCAGCATATGGCCGTCGGGATCGCGGAACTCGACCACCAGTTGCACGCCGGCGCCGCGGCGGCCATCCAGGTTGATCGGGATCTGATGTTCGCGCAGATGCTCACGGATGCGCACGATCTCATCCAAGGTTGGCACCTCCAGCGCGATGTGATGCAGGCCGGAGCCCGCCGGATGCGTGGCCGTCGCGCCGAACAGAGCGATGGCGTGATGATCGGTGGCGCAGCGCAGGAACACCGCTCCGCCGGGCAATTCCCCGGGCGCGATCGCGTCCGACACCTGCAAGCCCAGAATTTCGGTGTAGAACCGGGCGGATCGTTCCAGATCCTTCACGTACACGCCGACATGCCCGACTTTGCCGATGCGGAACGGCAGACCTTTCGGGCGGCCCATGGCTTTGATGGCATCGACATTCATCGCGTTCGCTCCTGTTGACCGGCTGTCTGTCCGGCGCATCGGGAGGCGGCCGAAACGATCAGGGCCGATGTGGAAAACCCGGGGGCGGAAAACCCGGGGGCGGGCCACCCGAGGGGAGGACACCCGAGGGGAGGACCGCGGCCTGGGGGTGGCCGCCAGCGACGATGCCGCCGCGCTGCGCGTTTGACAACCCGCCCGGATGCGCCGCGCCCGGAGCATTGATCCGCGTCCGCTGCGCCTCCCACGCTTGAGCGACGGCGGAGGGTTGGCGGCCGGTTGGGTCATCAAGCCGCTTGGTGTTACCGGCGGGCCCAGACGACCGGCGGGGATGGAATGAAGACGTATCCTGATGAGAAAGCAACGGATCGCGCCCATCCTCACGCAGCCTCGCCGCCCGCCGCGCCTCCAACTCAGGCAGCAAATACGACGGCGCCGCGTGATAGCGCGCATGGGCGTCCAGACCCCACCAGCCGTTATTGATATATTGGTAAATGATCGTCTCTTCGTCCTGACGCGCTGGAATGGAGACGGAGGGCGTCGGATCGATCGTAACCGGCGCGGGCGTCGGATAGCTTACCACCGGCAGCGGAGCCGATCGCGGATCAGGGGGCTGTGCGTTGGCCCTGGGCATCGCGATGACCTCCGGTGCCCCCGCGGCCGCGCCGCCAATCGGCGCGCTGAAAACCCAGACGCACGCCGCCAGGCAAAGCGATAACCGAACCCGTCCGATCTCCCGAAAACCTAACATGTTCCGCTCCCTGATGCGGCGATATCAGCTTTGTTTCCTCGCCAGATCATGTCACCCCCGCCACGGACTGACCATCCCGCCAACGCCCGGAGCGGCCTCGCGTTCCCCCGTACTCGAAAGGGTCAGGCACGGGACGATGAGGCCGCGTTCGGCTCACCCCGCTTAGTGATGCTCATCATGCCGCCGCGGATCGCGCGGAGGCTGCGGTTGCGCGGCGGGCGCCGCCGGGGCGGGCCGGAAACTCTGCGCGGGGGGCAAAAATCCCTGCGGAGGTGCTGGCCGCGCCGCCGCCGGCATTCCGCCTCCTGGATGGAAGCCGCCCCCGGCCGGGGGACCACCCGGAATAAAGCCCGTCGACGGCGGCGGGCCAGGGCGGAACCCGCCGTTGAACGCGGGAGGCGGCGGGCCCCGGAACCCCTCGGGACGCGGCGGTCCACCAACAAATCCCTCCGATCTGGGCGGGCCGCCGACAAATCCACCCGCCCGCGGCACGAAGCCCTCAGGCCGGCCTTGCGGCGGAACGAACCCTTCGGACCGGCGAAATCCCTCGGGGCGCCCGTAGCCGCCGCTATATTGGCCAAAGCCGCGCCCGCCGGGATAGCGCTGCTCTAAATGGCGATGAACGCCATCGGGCGCGCCATGCCAACGCCGCCCTTGATCCCAATACCCCCAGCCGCCGCCGTAATAAACCAGCGGCCAGTTTTGCCCCTGGATCACCAAAGTCGGCGCCCCGCCATTATAGGCATAGCCGGGATAAGCGTCCGATCCGCCGTCAAAATACCCCCCGGGCGCATACCCCCCTGGCACATATCCCCCTGGTGCGTATCCCCCTGGCGCATATCCTCCCGGCGCATAGGGTCCTTGCGCGTATGTCCCCGGATATCCTGGCTGCGTGTAGCCATACTGGCCGCCCGGCGGGACCACGCATCCAGCCAGAGGCAGTATGAATGCCGCGAGGGAAAGTCCAAGACGCATCGCACGCTCTCCCATGAAATCTCATGTTATATTTCGTAGTGAGCACTTAAGGTCCGATCCTGGCGTTATCAAGGCAATCGTCGGGCCGTGGCGTTGGGCGTTGGGCGTTGGGCGTTGGCCGGAGCCCGGATTGTCTTCCCTGACCCAACCGCCGAACGTCGCGCGACCGCACCCTGGCGCCCGGACCTATTTTCTGGCGAACTCGGCGTCCAACCGAGGAACGTGCCCATGATCACCGCGCCCCATGGCCCGTCCCATGGGCCCCTGCGCGACGTTAAGGTCGTCGCCTGCTCCACCGCTCAGGCCGGCACCGTGCCATACATGATGATGGCCGACCTCGGCGCCGAGGTGATCAAGATCGAAACGCCCGAGGGCGGCGACCCCTCACGCCAGTCCAACGTCGTGGACGGTTTCCCCAGCAGCTATTTCGAAACCAACAATCGCGGCGTGAAAAGCGTCACGCTCAATCTGAAAACCGCCGAGGGCCAGGCCATTCTCCACAAACTGATCGCCCGCGCCGACATCTTCGGCCAGAATTTCCGGCCCGGTGCCGCCGAGAAAAATGGTTTCGGCTATGACGATCTGAAAAAAATCAATCCCAAACTGGTGTATTTGTCGATCTCCGGCTACGGCCCCAATGGTCCCAACGCCCATCTTCCCGGCACCGATGCGATGGCGCAAGGCTTGGGCGGCATCGCCGAGGCGTTCGCGAAAACCGGGGAACCGTTGCGGACCGGCATCGTTTCCGTCGCCGATGAAACCTGCGCCATCCTCGCCTTCGGCGGCGCGCTGGCGGCGCTCACCCACGCCCGCGCCACCGGCATCGGCCAAAAAGTCGATTGTTCATTATTGGGCGGGCAGATCCGCCTGATGGGCTGGACCCTCACGACCGCCATGTGGCGTGGCCAAAACCCCGTCACCGGCCAGGCCCGCATCACCGGCACGCCGTCGCGGCCAGGCATGAGCGCCAGTTTCGTCGACCAGGAAGGCAAACCTTTGGTGATGCAATTGAACGGCGCCAAACAATGGCGCGACGCGATGACCGCGCTCGGATTCTTTTCAACCCTGGAGGCCGCGGGTTTCGCCGACCTCGGCGTCATCATGACCGCCGACGAAAAACGCGTCACTTTGCTGCGCCTGCTGGACACGCTGTTCGCGACCGGAGCGCGCGACGATTTCGTCGCCCGTTTGCGCGCCGCCGATATCGTCGCGGCGCCGATCAATACGCTTCTGGAAGCATCCGATGATCCAGACGTCCGCGCTAATGGTTATATTATCGAAACAGAATACCGGACGCATGGCAAGACGCTGAAAGCCCACGGCTCGCCCTGGCAATTCTCCGAAACACCGCCCAGATTTGGAACCGCCCCGGAACTGGGCGCCGACACCTCGGCGGTGCTGTCGGGAGTGGGGTACGATGTGGCGGCCATCGCGGCGTTGCGAGGCAAAAAAGTCATCTGATGCGTTGAGATAATAGCCTACGGTCTGACGGCCTGTCCGTCCATCGCGTCTCGATACAGGATCGATGCGGACGCCGCCATGGCCGCGATGCTCATGACAATCAATGGCGCCAAAGGCATGATCATTATCGTTGCGATCATAACGCCATCAAATCTCAGGCCGCACAATTCGAAAATCAAAACGATCTCAGTCGCCGTGATCCCCGCCCCAAACGCGTAAAGAAACATAAGCGCCGCACTGCTCAGCAGCGTGCGCCCGACACGTCCGAGCACCCCGCGCCCCAGGCGAACCGCGTCACGCCAGCCGAAATTCCGCTGCCCAATCGCGATCGCCGGAAAAAGCAGCAGAAGCCACATTGTGATCAGCAGCGCGAGTGCGTCCAAACCCCATTCGATGGAGGGAAAATTGTCATCCATGCCCAGGACGCCGAGCAAGATCGCCGGTAGAGGATTGAAAATCGTCAACAGCAGAAAACCGATGAATGTCATGATCCGCGGCGGCAACCGCCATACCCAACGATCATCTTGCTCATTCAACAAAATGCAACGGTGAATGGCGATCGCGACTGACGCCGTAATGCCCAAACCCAACAATCCCGTAATCGCCTCCGGGATCAGCTTCGCTCGCCCGGTGAAAGGCGCGATCCTGCTTTCCCCGATTGTAAGGCCGATGCAAACCGGGATCATCCAGACCAGCGTCGCGCTGATCATCAGCCTGGGCATGATCCGCCACGCCGTGCCGCTGATCGCCCAACCCTGGCGCGCGATGCTCCAACCGCCAGGAGGTTTACTTCGGGAGGTTGGGTCCATGAGCGCGTCCTTCAGGTCAATTCTACCGCGCAACAATATTGGACCCCATGTAATCGGCTGTTTATTTCGAAAAGGTTGCGTCGGCGGGGAGCCCTCGTACCCTCGATCACGCGCCCGTCACTCAGGAAAACTCAGCCCGACACGCCCGCCCCGGTGTGGACGCGCGCCACAACGGCGCCGCGAACTCACCCTTTCCGCAACCCCTGGCCGCGCCCAACACAACCGCGCTAACGTCCACTATCGCGAACGAGAGCCCCACCTTGATGCCCGTCACCAAAATCCGCGGCGTCGACATCGTCCACGAAACCATCGGCGACACCGGCCCCTGGGTCACCGTCACCCTCGGCGGCCGCGGCGGCCTCGCCGCCAAGCGCCCCCTCGCCAGCCTGATCGCCGAGGCCGGGTTCCGCGTCTTCATCCACGACCGCCGCAATATCGGCGCCTCCGGCATCGCGATCGACGGCGACAACGAAAGCCTCGAACAGGCCGAAGATTTGTTCGCCCTGCCGCAAGCCCTGGATATCGGTCCCGCCTACATCGCCGGATCATCCTCGGGCGCGCGCATGTCGCTGCTGCTGGCCTATCACCACCCCGCCGCCGTCAAAGCGCCGCTGCCGTGGCGCGTCACCGGCGGCCCCTTCGCCGCCAAACGACTCGCGTTCAATTACTATGAGCAATACCTTCAGGCGGTCGGAACCGGCGGGATCGCGGCTGTGCTGGCGATCGAGCATTTCGCCGCCGCCAACCCGGTCAACGCCGAGGCGCTGTGCCAGATGGGCACCGCGGCCTTCACCGCGGCCATGCGCCGCTGGCTGGCGGGTTTCCGGGCCGATTGCGACTTCCCGGTCGCCGGTCTGGCAACCGAAAAAATGCGGACCATCACGCTGCTGGCGCTGATTATTCCCGGCAACGACCGCGTCCATCCGCCCGAACCGGCGCAAGCCGCGCATCGTTTGCTGGCAAACGCCACGTATCAGACCGTGTTGACCCAACAGGTCGACGCCGACGTCGATTTCGCCGGTTGGGAACAGGCGACAGGCACGCTGGCGGCGCGCTTCATCGATTATCTGCGCGAACAACACCGTCATTGACGAAACGATGCCGCGAAATCCTCAACAGAGCCGCTTGACACCCACAGGACCGCCGACTAGTTAAGGCCGCCTCGGACGACCCCAGGATCTTTCAGGGACGCCGTCGTTAGCAGGCCACGGATGCACGCGGTGCCGCTTCCCCTCGATGGGTAGCCAAGGCCGTATGCCTCAGAGAACCCGTTGGGTGGTATATCCACCCTGAACGGGTCGTCGCGTGTTAAACGGCGTTGACCCTCTGGGCCGTGCGCGGTGTGAACGGGATGGCGAGCCCTTCAATGGGCCAACCAGACCAAAGACATAAGGTAGACGGAAGCCAGATGCCGACCATCAACCAGTTGATCGCCCAGGGACGGGTCCCGCAGAAAACGCGGAACAAGGTTCCGGCGCTGCAGGGCTGCCCGCAGAAGCGCGGCGTTTGCACCCGCGTTTACACGACGACCCCGAAGAAGCCGAACTCGGCGCTCCGCAAGGTGGCCAAGGTGCGGCTCACGAATGGTTTCGAGGTCGTGTGCTATATTCCTGGCGAGGGCCATAATCTTCAGGAGCATTCCGTGGTGCTGATCCGCGGCGGGCGCGTGAAGGATTTGCCGGGCGTCCGCTATCACATTCTTCGCGGCGTGCTGGACACGCAGGGCATCGCCAAACGCCGTCAGCGCCGGTCGCTGTATGGCGCGAAACGGCCGAAATAAGGGAGCGCGTCCATGTCTCGCCGTCACCGCGCGGAAAAGCGCGAAATTCTTCCGGATGCCAAGTTTGGCGACGTTGTCCTCATGCGTTTCATGAACGCGCTGATGTACGATGGAAAGAAATCCACCGCCGAGGGCATTGTCTATAATGCGCTGGAAGGCCTGAGGCGCCGGGGTGGGGCACAGGCGGACCCGATCCGCATGTTCCACGAGGCGTTGGAAAACGTAAAGCCGGCCGTCGAGGTTCGGTCCCGCCGTGTCGGCGGCGCCACGTATCAGGTGCCGGTCGAGGTCCGCACGGATCGACGCCAGGCGCTGGCGATCCGCTGGATCATCGACTCGGCCCGTAAGCGGGGCGAGCACACGATGCAGGACCGGCTGTCGAACGAGTTGCTGGACGCGGTGAACAACCGTGGCTCGGCGGTG
>JAYVXQ010000230.1:0-5199 GCA_043785025.1 Acetobacteraceae bacterium | reverse complement strand
AGAGTTTGGTTGGCCAGAGCGGTTTCCGATCGCGTTGGCTCACGGAACCCGCTCTCAATATTTGTTTTGACGAGTATCTTTATCCGATCAGGTGTGGCCACCTGATCGGATAACGCTCTATTCGGGTGCCTCGCCAGGGACCGGGGTGCGGCCGAGGGATTGGATCAGGGTTGTTACTTCCGTGATGACCGTTTCAGCGTCCGCCGCGCTGGTGCCTTTGGCGACCAGGGTCACGCCGTTGCCGGCCGGGCGGTAGAAGGGATAGCTGCCGAGGTCGATCTCAGGGAAGCGGTTCTGGATGGTGGTGAGGCCTTCGGCGATCAGGCCCTCGGCCAGGCCGATGGCGTGGACGGCGCGTTGTTCGATTTTCTGACCGCCTTGCAGAGTTGGGGCCAGCCACTCGAACATCGACTGCATCACGCGTGGCACGCCGGCCATGACGTAGACGTTTTCCATCTGAAAACCCGGGGCGACGGACATGGCGTTATCGATGAGTTTCGCGCCTTCCGGCATCGTGCCCATGCGCTGCCGCGCGGCGTTGAATTCGCCCGGTTTATAGGCTTTTTCCATGCGGGCCCAGGCGATGGGGTGCGGGATCCAGGGGACGGCGAAGGCGGTGGCGATGCATTCGCTGGTGATGTCGTCGTGGGTCGGCCCGATGCCTCCGGTGGTGAACACATAGGTGAATTTTTGACGCACCTCGTTCACGGTCGAAACGATCGTCTCGGCGATGTCGGGGATGACGCGGACCTCACGCACCGGGATGCCGCGTTCGCCGAGTTTGACGGCGAGGAAACGAATGTTCGCGTCCTGGGTGCGGCCCGAGAGGACTTCGTTGCCGATCACGAGAATGCAGGCGGTTGGATTTTTCTGTGCCATGCGCTCGGTCCTTTACAAAAAGTCGCGCAACAGGGGGATCAACGGTTTGTCGGCGGGCGGCATTTCATATTCATGCAGGCGCCTGGGCGCAACCCAGGCGAGGGTTTGTTTTTCGCGCGGTTGCGGGATGCCTTGCCAGCGGCGGCATAAAAACAAAGGCATCAACAGATGAAATCCGTCATAGGCGTGCGAGGCGAAGGCGAAGGGCGCGAGGCAGGCGGTGGTGACGTCGATGCCGAGTTCCTCTTTCAACTCGCGGATCAAGGCTTGCTCGGGGGTTTCGCCGGGGTTGAGTTTGCCGCCGGGAAATTCCCAGAGGCCGGCCATTTTCTTGCCTTCGGGGCGGCGGGCCAGCAGGACGCGATTGTCGATGTCGATCAGGGCGCAGGCGGCGACGAGCAGGATGGGTTTGGCTCCGTCCGGGTTGGTCGTTTCGATTTCGGGATGGCCGTGGATGTCGTCGCGGGTCGCCTGGAACACGATGATCGGTTGGTCGGCGGCGCGGGAGGAAAAATATTGCACTCCGGTGCCGGTTTGGCGGAAGCCGATGCGGCGCAGGACGGCGCCTGAGGCCGCGTTGTCATCGGCCACGGCGGCGTGGAGGCGATCGATTTCGAGGTTGGCGAAGCCCCATTCGGTCAGGCGGCGCGCGGCCTCGGTCGCGACGCCGTGGCCCCAGTATTTTTGTCCGACCCAATAGCCGAGGCGGCCGGTGCGGGTGCCTTTCTCGATGGTGATCCCGACGGCGCCGATCAGCACTTCTTGCGCCCCCTCATGGCCGGTGATGGCGAGGTGGCAGGCGGCACCCGACGCGAGATCGCGGATCGCCGAGGTGATCCATTCGTCGGCGCGCTCCCGGTGGTAGGGGAAGCTGACCATTTCCAGCATTTTGGCGACGTCGAAGTCGTTGATGAGGCGGTGAAGGGTGGGGGCGTCGTCGGGGAGGAAGGGGCGGAGGGTGAGGCGCTCGGTTTTGAGCGGGGTGAAGGCGGGCGCGATGTCGCGCAAGCGGGTTTTCGGGGTGGCGTTTTTCAGCGCGGTTTGGGGCGGCGTGTCGACGGCGCGCGCGGAAGGGGGGGCATGGTTTTCGGACGCGATATTGTTCGCGCGTGCCGTGGTGGCGCGGTGGATGGTGTCGGCGCGTGCCTTGGCGGCAGCGGGGCGGTTGTCCGCGCTCGGCTTGGTGGCGCGGGGTTTGCGGGGGCGGGTTGGGGGCGGCGCGACGGTCATCAGCGTGTCATTCTGGGTGTTTCGTGAAAGGAGACTCGGTCACCAGGGTTTGGCGATCGGGGCGGCACCGTGGCGCGGCCTCGGCGGGGAGGCAAGAGGCGCGTCCTGGTCCGCGCCCGGCCGCGGATTTTTAGCGTGTGGTGGGGTCCCACATGCCTTTAAGGCCCTGACGTTCCAGGTAAAACTCGCCGGGTCCCCAGGGTGCATGGGCCGCCAGCACGGCCATGGCGTGGGAGGCGACGATGCCTGACAGGGCGCATGCGGCGATCAAAGCGCGGAGTCTGGGCTTCACGGCGTGAGGACCGGTGAGGCCGATCAGCGCCGCGAGGAAGAAGAATGGGTAGAACTCCATCCGATACCGGTGGGCGGCGCTGATGGCGCACAGGATCAGGGCCGGTGAGACGGCGAGGCCCATGAGCAAAGCGGCGGTTTGGCGGTCCCGGACGCGGGTGAGGCCGATCGTGGCGAGGATCAGCAGGAGCGGATCGGTGAGCAGGAAGCTTCCCGGGGGAAGCTCCATCGCGTCCATCAGCGTGGCCTGGGCCTCGGCGAACAGGACGTGGCCGTCGGCGCGGATCCAGATCCAGATCGGGGCGAAATAATAGATCAGGGTCAGCCAGATGCGCTCGGGGTTGAAGGCGCCGTAGGCGGCGAGGCGGCCGAGACGGTCGGGGCTCGTGTCCTGGCTGATTGCATAGCGGGAGAAGTCGGCGAAGACGAAGGGGCTGCCCCAGCGGTCCTGGTTGACGATGGCGGCGAGGGCCGCGCCGGCCAGCAGGATCGCGATGGGGGGGAGGGCGTCGCGGTTGGGGCCTCGTGCGGCCAGCAGCAGGGCCAGGGCGGCGTAGAGGCCGGCGCCGAAGGAGACGCGGGTCAGCAAGGCGAGGGCGGCGCAGAGTGCCATCAGGGTCAGGGTGCGGCGGTCGAAGCCTCGGGGGGTCAGAAGGCCTGTTGTGGCGAGGTATATGAACGCCGTGGATTGGGCAAAAGCCCAGTTGATGGGCTCTTGGAAGAGGGAGGGGCGGAGGAATTGGGTGTGGGGGCCGCCGAGAATGACGGACAGGATGAGGGCGGTGGTCAGGACAGTGGGGGGGGATTTTATCAGCGCGACGGCGCGGATTTGGCACCAGGCGGCGAGGGTTTGGGCGATCAGGCAGGACCAGGCGGTGATGTCGATTTTGGCGAGGCCGGGGATCAGGACGAGGGGGATGCGGAGGACCGCGCAGAAGATCCCGAAATAGGCGACGGTGCGGCCGCCGGTTTCGAAGGCCTCGGCGCCGATCGCGTCGGGATCGACGTCGAAACGTCCCATCAGCATGTGTTCCGCCATGGAATTGAAGGCGAGGCTGAATGGCAGCGGGCGTCCGGGGGGAAAGCCGAGCAGGGATTGGAGCGTGAGATACCACAGGAACACGGCCGCGATGGTGGCGTGCGGAGAGAGGTATGGTGGGAGTAAGACGCGGCGCATGTGCGGTCTTTAGCGGATGCGGATAGAGTGTGGCGATATGACCGGAGGAAATGACGCGATGGATGGTTGGACTCCCGAACCGTTGGATATCGCTGACGTGACGATGCATCGGCGTGGCCGGGGCTCTCCGTTGGTGCTGCTGCATTGTCTGGGGCAGTCGTGGCGGTTCTGGGATGTGCTGGATCCGTTGATGGATCGTCATGAGTTGATCGCGTATAGTTTTCCGGGTCATCCGGGGGCTCCGGCGGCGGGTCATGCGTATGGGGTGCGGGAGCTGACGGAGCAGTTGCGGGCTCTGGCGGTGCGGGACGGGCTTTCGAAGTTTCATCTGATGGGGATTTCGTTGGGTGGCAGTGTCGCGCAGCATTTCGCGGGGACGTATCCGGAGATGGTGGATCGGCTGGTGCTGGCGGATTGCACGCCGCGTTACGATGACGAATCGCGCGCGAACTGGCCGGTTCGGGCGGCGGCGGCGCGGCGCGATGGGGTGAAAAGTCTCATTCCGTTTTTGATGCAGGTGTTTTTCACGCCAGGTTCGCTGGATGAGAACGGCCCGAATGTGCGTCACGTGCGCGAAACGTTTGAGGCGTGTGATAATGGGGCTTATGCGCGGGCGTGCGAAACTCTGGCGATGTTGGACGCGCGGGAGCAGGCGGCGCGGATCACGGCGAAGACTTTGATCCTGTTGGGTTCGGCGGAGCGGCCATCGTTCAAGGACGCGGCGGATTGGATGCATCGGATGATCGCGGATAGTCAGGTGGTCGAGGTGCCGTTGGCGGGCCATGCTTCGGTGCGGGAGCGGCCGGGGTTCGTGGTCGAGCAATTGCGGGCGTTTTTGAATTAGGCAGGGAGGATCGCCATGGCGCGGATGCCGTTGATCACGCGTAAGGATCAGATCGCGCCGGAGCATCATGCCACGGTGGATGCGATCATTGGCAGCCGGGGTTCGCTCAGCGGGCCGTTTCAGGTGTTTTTGCACAGTCCGGAGATCGCCGGCCGGATCGCGCATCTGGGGACGCTGGTGCGGTTTGAGGGCACGCTGGATTTTCGGGTGCGCGTGCTGGCGGCGATGGTGGTGGCGCGGGAGTTTGAGGCTGTGTATGTCTGGGGGGCGCAGACCGGGAACGCGCGCAAGCGGAACGTTCCGGAGGCGGTGATCGCGGCGGTGCGCGATGGCGGGCTGGATGGGGTGGCGCCGGAGGACGCGATGATTATCACGTATACAAGGACTTTGTTGCGCGAACACCGGATTTCGGCGGCGATGGACGCGGCGATGCGGGCGCGGTTCGGGAATGATGAGATGATCCAGCTGACCGGCGCGATTGGATATTACAGTTTGTTATCGATGACGGTGAACGCGCATGAGATGGCGGCCGAGGCGGGGATGGATGTGCTGATGGTTTGATACCAGCTGACGCTCCCATCGGTTACGTTAGCTGATATCGCGCGCCGGGTTGGCCAACGGCGGCGCGCGAAATCAAGAGCGATACCAACGGTCATTGGAAGTGACTGTTGGTATCAGCGGGTCAGGCTGGTTTCGCCACCGCCTCGAGATTTCGGCCGCTGGTTTCCGTTGCCAGGATCAGGGTCAGACCGGCGGCGGTGAATTGCATCGCGGCCAT
>JAYVXQ010000229.1:0-5203 GCA_043785025.1 Acetobacteraceae bacterium | reverse complement strand
AAGCGCTTCGTCGCTGAGACTCACCGTCGCCATGGGTCCGATTCCCTTGATTGCCGAATCGTTAGCTTATTCCACACAACGTTGAATCGCACCCGGCGTCAACCATTTCATCATGCGGGTGCAATGGCCGGGCCTGGAGCATGATAAAGTGCTGGGATCGATCCACCGCCTGTCCGAAATTTTCGCATAAAGGAGCCGTCTCATGCCCGTCGTTGATACCGAACGTCACGGCCAGATCCTCGTGGTTCGCATGAACCGCCCGGAATCCCTCAACGCGCTCAATCATGAAATGCGCACGCTGCTGGCGGAAACCTGGACCGCGTTCCGCCAAGATGACGGGTTGGAGGTCGCGATCTTCACCGGCTCCGGCCGCGGTTTCTGCGCCGGGGAAGACATGAAGGAGTCGCTGCAAAACAACACCCCCGGCGGCGAGCGCCCCTCGATCGACGATCCGTTCATGTCCGGCGCGCTGGAAAAACCGGTCATCTGCGCCGTCAACGGCTTCGCCATGGGCGGCGGGTTCATGCTGGTGGAACGCACCGACCTGCGCGTATCGGTGCGCGAAGCGGTGTTCGAGGTGTCGGAGGCCAAGCGCTGGCTGCTAGGCGGCTATAATCACGGCCAAATCGCCAATCTTTCGTTTCCGCTGGCGATGGAAATGGCGTTGGGATTTCGTTTCACCGCCGAACGGTTTTACGAGATCGGCTTCCTCAACCGCGTGGTCGAGGCCGCCGATCTGATGCCGGAGGCGATGAAAATGGCCGAGCATCTGCTGACCCTGCCCCCGGCGTCGCGCGTGAACACCGTGCACATGATGCGCCAGATGCGGCCGGAGCCAAGCGCGGAGATGAAACGCCTCGCCGCCGCGCTGCACGATCACGGCGCGAAAAGCGACCTGATGGAATCACGGGCCGCCTTCGCCGAGAAGCGTAAGCCGATGTTCAAAGGCTGGAACGATCCGGCAGATCGTTACAAATTGCCGAAGGGCTAAACGACCTTCACATCCTCCCAAAACCCAAAACGGCCGCCGGTTTGGGCCATGTTGGGTTTTGGGGATTCGTAACTCCAGGCATTGCGCCCGTGCCGCGCGCCATCAATCACGACATCGTAGAACTGCACCCCATGAGGACACCGCAAATCATCAGCGTTCCTGGGCGATTTTTCCAACCACTCCAGCCGCACCGCGCCCAGAGGGAAATATTCGTAACCGCCCACCGAAACGATGTCGTCACTCGCGGCGATTTCACGGCCATCGACGATTGCTTTCATGATCGGTTCCTTCGCGAAAAAGGGGCCTCACGGTACCGCCGCCGTGCCGTCCTGACAAGATCGGCGATCACGCCAGGATCTGGATCGAAAAAGCATCGAACCGCGTCACGCTATCGGCCTTTGTCCATAACGCGACCTTTCCGGCCTCGCGAAAAATCGTATCCTTGACCTCGAACAGCGCGGCTCCATTGAATGAAATCGTGAACCGGTCGTCCACGGCTTTCAGACCAAGCGTGTGCCAGACATCGGACGCGACTTTGGCGGCGGCGCCATTGATTTCCCGGCGCGAACCCTTCACGACGCGGTAGAAATTGACATTGTCCTCCAACGCATTGGCGCGAACGACGTAGTAATTGTCAGCATCCGTCAGACGCACCGCGATCCCCGCGGCCCGATCGACAACACCGGCGACCGCCCTGAAGCGAACGGAGACGTCCAAATTCGCCGCGCTGATCCCAGGGGCGATGGCCAACGGAAACCGCACATCCGTTCCATCCGCCGCCAACTGCGCCAGCACTCTTTTTCCTGGACTATCCTCGACGACCCGCCAGTCAGCGTTCGCGCCGCCGCCGGTGCGCGCGGTCACGAACCCCGGCGGCAATTGTCCCAACGCCGTGCTGGAGAAATCGAATATGACCGCTTTTTCCTCAGCCCATGCGCGCGCCATCAACGGCACGAGACCGAGGCCTGGCGCGCATAACCGCCGTGTCAACATCAAACGCCCAATCCCATGCGCACAACCACGCCCAGTACGGCGGTGATCCCGAGCGTTTTCAGCACACCCAGTTTCAGTTGGAACAAACACACCGCCGCGACGATCGCCAATGCCAGCGCCGCCAGGTCCACGCTGGTCAGCACGGGCATGTCGATCGCCAGCGGACCCATCCGCAACGCCACGTGATCATGGAAAATCACATGCAGCGCGAACCACACCGCCAAATTCGCGACCACGCCCACCACGGCCGATGTCACCGCCGCCAGCGCCCCTGACAAGGCCTTGTTCGACTGCAACCGCTCGATCAACGGCGCACCCAGAAAGACGAACACGAAACAGGGCGCGAACGTCACCCATAATGTCAGCAGCGACGCGACGATCCCGCCCGCGACACCGGTCAAAGCCCCCGGCGCCCGGAAGCCCGCCAGGAAACCCACGAATTGCAGCACCAGAATCAACGGTCCCGGCGTGGTCTCCGCGAGGCCGAGGCCCGCCAACATCTCGGACGGAGCAAGCCAGTGATAGGCCTCCACCGCGTCTTGCGCGACATAGGCCAGCACCGCATAGGCGCCACCAATCGTGAGAACCGCCATTTTAGAGAAAAACCAGGCGATGTCGCCAAACGTGCCGCCGACGAACCATCCGAGATAGGCGACCGGCGCCAGCCACAATACCGCGGCGATCAAACCGGCGCGGCGAGCACCCGCGGCGAGGCGCGCGGGCCGGCCGGGATCCGCTTCCAGCACCGCATCAATCAATGCCGGCCGATCGGTTTTCGCCTGACCGTGACCACCGCCGCTGAAATAATCGGGAGCAACATAACCGATCGCCGCCGAAACCAGAACGACCACCGGAAACGGCACGTGGAAGAAGAACAGCGCGACGAACCCCGCGACCGCCAGAGCCCATGCGACGCGGCCCTTCAACGCGCGGCGGCCGATGCGCAGCAAGGCTTCGACGACGAAGACCAGCACCGCGCATTTCAATCCGAAAAACAACGCGTCGATGATCGGAACATTGCCGGCCAGCGCGTAAATCAGCGACAGCCCCAGCATGACGATGGCGCCGGGAACAACGAAGATAATGCCCGCCGCCAGCCCGCCTTTCACCCCATGCATCAACCAGCCCAAATAGGTCGCCAATTGCTGCGCCTCCGGACCCGGCAGCAGATTGCAAAAATTCAGCGCATGCAGAAATCGCCGCTCCCCGATCCAATGCCGCTGATCGACGACCTCCCTGTGCAGCAGCGCTATTTGGCCCGCCGGTCCGCCAAACGACAGCAGGCCGATCCGAAGCCAGACCCGGAATGCCGCCCCGAAGGACGGCATCCGCTGCTCGATCAAAGGTCCGTCATTCATGCCGCGCTCCCCGGGGATGGCCAGTTGTGAGTTTCGCCGACGGCATCGCGGCTCCAGCGATAGAACGCGTCATACAGTCCCATCGACGCCTCCAACTGCGCCAGATCGTCACGGTACATGCGCGACAACCCCAGGGAGGCGGCGAGGAGCCCAGAGGCCTGAGGCGCGAGGTCGAGCCGATCGGTGTCCGCCGCCCGCACGATCGTGGCCAGTCGCGCCAGGGCATCGGATTTGAGGCCGAATTCCTCGATCATGACATCGAACGTGCAACGATCGCCGCGATGGCTCCAGAACACGCCCTCGCTATCGAACGCGGTGGCGGCGAAACGATCCGCCACCGCCTCGACCTCGGACGGCATCACGAACAGAAAGATCGCGTTGGGATCGACGAAACGGCGGATCAGCCACGGACAAGCAACGCGATCAATCTTCGGCCGCGCCCTCGTCACCCAAATCGTTCGTCCCTGGGCGTCGGGCGCCGGCACATGATCCGGACGCACCAGGATCGCATTGGCGGCGTGCCAGGCTTCGAAGCCACCATCGAGCGATTCCGCATGGGCTCCGGCGTAACGCAGCCAGGCGGCGACACCCTAGCTGAGTTTCAGTCCCCGCTGACACACGACGGCGACGGACCGGCCGGTGAATTCGTCAGCCCATGACGCGACGTCCTTGTGACGCCGGCGCAGACTGCCGGGAAGCATTCGTGGGTCGGCGGCGTGATCCTGATCGATCCGGACATCGACGATTACCGGCGCATCCGGAGTGCCGATCAGGCGAGTGAGTTGGGGCGTGGTAATGGTGTCTGGTATAGGCATGGCGTCCCCTCCATTGTCAGGAGTTTGGACGCGATACTTCAGCCAAAGCCTCAAGGGGTGATCGCGGTCAAACCCCTTAAGTTGATCGTGGGGCCAATCGATGCCGCTGTCAACCGTCTTTATGTCGCGATCACGAAACTAAATCGGTGCCCTGATTCAAATGTAGCGCGCGTAAAGCCTGTCGGCGTTTGACCAATCGAGCGCGCCCATCACCGTGTTCACGTAATCGCCCGCCTTCGCTCCAAAATCCATTTGATACGCGTGCTCATACATGTCCAGCACAAGGATCGGCGAGCCACCCGCGATCGTCGTCGTGTGATCCGCGGCCCATGCGTTCACCAATCGCTTGTCATGATTATTATACGTCAGGATGACCCAGCCCGATCCGCCGCCCAACGCTTTGCCCACCGCGACGAACTCCGCGCGCCACCGTTCCACGCTCCCGAAATCGCGAACCAGAGCCTCGGTCAAAGCAGTCCCAGGCGCGTTCGCCTGACCCAGACCCGCGAAGAACACGTCGTGCAGAATCATCGAGTTCGTGGCGATCAGTTCTTCCCGCTTGAGGCCGTTAATAACAAACCCTGGCGCGGTATCGAAGTTGAGGCTGGCGAGCTGATCGGCGATCGAGTTCAATCGCTTCACCGCGCCGCCATAGTTGTTTTCATAGTGGCTTATCAGGATTTTCTCTGACATACCCTTGATCTTTTGTGGATCGAACGGCAAGGGCTTCATCGTGTATGGCGCGCGGGTTTGCCCGTGGGCCGGCGCAATGATCAACGCGGTCAACGCCACCGCGCCCGCCGACGATGCCCGCAAAAAGCCGCGGCGATCAGTCCCGGTTTCGATCATTGGCGTGATCTCCCTTTTCGGTTGACGGGCTGGCGAGGCCGCTTGTTTTCGCGCCACCCAGCCGATTGACGCTGGCCAGTTGGGTCAAAAAAGTCAACGACGGCAAATTCGTTTGACCGGATCGCGGGTTTGACGCACGTTCGTGGGCATGGTGCCTTCCCGCGGGGGCGCCGTCAGCCGCCGTCATGGGCGGCCAG
>JAYVXQ010000228.1:0-5206 GCA_043785025.1 Acetobacteraceae bacterium | reverse complement strand
GCAACTGACATGGGCGCAGGCGGCAATGCTCCCCGCCCCGGATCAGCCCGCGGTGTTGTATTCCGGACCGGCCGCCGCCTGACCCGCTCACCCCGTCGCCGCGATCTCCATCACATGATCCGCGATCGCCAGTGATGCGGTCAGGCCCGGACTTTCAATCCCGAACAGATTGATCAAACCGGGAATGCCATGGCTTTGCGGCCCCTGCACCACAAAATCCTGGCCGGCGGCCCCCTTCGGGACCGTCTTCGGCCGGATCCCCGCATAGCCCGGCTGCAACGCGCCATCCTTCAACCCCGGCCAATAGCGCCGCACCGCTTCATAAAAACTATCGGAGCGCCGCGGATCCACCGTGTAATCGATGCTGTCGATCCATTCCACATCCGGACCAAACCGCGCCTGCCCCCCCAGATCGATCGTCAAATGCACGCCCAACCCTCCGGGCACCGGCACCGGATAAATCAACCGCGAGAACGGCGACCGCCCGCCCATCGAAAAATAATTCCCCTTGGCATAATACGCTTTGGGAATCCGCTCCCGATCCAACCCCACCAAACGCCGCGCGAAATCCGGCGCGTGCAACCCGCAGGAGTTCACCAGCAAGCGGCATTGTAACGTCATCGGATCGGCTCCGCCGGCGTCGATCTCGATCCGCCGGTCCAACACCCGCCCGCCGGTCACCGGACTGTGAAACACCGTGACCGCGCCGGCGTTTTCCGCGTCCCCCTGCAACGCCAGCATATACGCGTGACTGTCGATGATCCCCGTCATCGGCGAGTGCAACGCGCTGGTGCAGCGCAACGCCGGCTCCATCGCCATCGCCTCATCCGCGGTCAGGACGCGCATGCCCTCGACGCCATTGACCTCGGCGCGCTGCTTGATGCCCGCGAGCATCGCGTCCTCTTGCGCGCTGGTCGCGACGATCAACTTGCCGCAACGCGCGTGCGGCACGCCCTTTTCGTCACAATAGGGATACAGCTTCCGCCGGCCCTCGACACAAAACCTGGCCATTAAACTCTTGGCGGGATAGTAAATCCCGGCGTGAATAACCTCGCTGTTGCGCGACGAGGTCTCGGTGCCAATGCCCTCGGCCGCCTCCAGCACGATCACCTCGCGACCCGCCAACGCCAACGCCCTGGCGACGGCCAACCCAACCACCCCAGCCCCCACCACCACGCAATCCACTGCCTCCACGTCCGCATCCTCCCAGCTTCGGGGCAGTTAAAGCAGGTTGCGGTTGGGGGGCGCCAGACCGGACGACGGGGTCTGGGGATACTCTGGGCTCCGCCCAGACCCGTGAGGAGGCGCTGCCTCCTCGACCTCCGCCAAGGGCGAGCCCTTGGAACCATTGGTTTCGGTTAAGGGGGTGAAGGAGGCCTTCCATGGCTTATCAACATCCGTGTAGGCCTCCTTCACCCGCTTAACCGAAGTAACAGATCCCAAAGGGCCTCGCCCTTTGGTGGAGGTCCAGGAGGCAAAGCCTCCTGGTGGGGTCTGGGGCGAAGACCCAGCGCGTCCCCAAACCCCGGCCCGGTCTGGCGCGGCCCAACCGCAACCTGCTCTACTGCCCCGAAACAGGAGTATGGCGGATGCGGATCGCGGTGATTGGGGCGGGTGGCGTGGGTGGCGGCTTTGGCGCCGCGTTGGCCAAGGCGGGCGCTGATGTGACGTTCGTGGCCCGGGGCGCGCATTTGGCGGCGATGCGGGCCAACGGCCTGCGGATCGAGGGCGATCGCGGCGAGACGCTCATTCACCCGGTTCAGGCGACCGCCGATCCCGCCGGCATCGGACCCGTCGACATCGTGTTGTTCTGTGTGAAGCTGTGGGATGTCGAGACAGCGGGCGCGCAGATCAAGCCGTTGATCGGCCCCGACACCGCCGTCATTCCATTACAAAACGGCATCGATTCCGGCGACCGTCTGGTTCCCATCCTCGGCGCGTCGCATGTCATGACTGGCACTGTCGGCATCAGCGCCACCATCGCCGCCCCCGGCGTCATTCGCCAGACCGGCACTTTCATGTCGATGGCCTTCGGGGAGCGTGACGGCACCATCACGGCCCGCGCCACCAATTTTCTGGCTCTGTGCAAAAAGGCCGGTTTCAGCACACTGCTGAGCGATAAAATCGCTGTCCCATTATGGGAAAAATTCATCTTGCTCGCCGCCATGAGCGGTTGCACCGCTGTCACCCGCTTGCCCATCGGCAAATTGCGCGACGATCCCGACGTTTTCGCGCTGTTCGAAGCGGTGATGCGGGAAACCGAGGCGGTGGGCCGCGCCGAGGGCGTGCCGCTCCCCGCTGACGTCGTCGAGAAGCGCATCACAATGATCAAGGGTCAGACCCCGAACGTCATGGCCTCGATGGCGGTGGATCTGCTGCGCGGCAACCGGTTGGAGCTTCCCTGGCTCGCCGGAAAAATCGTCGCGCTTGGCAGAACTCATGGCATTCCGACGCCCGCCAACGCCGCGATATTCGCCGCGTTAAAACCTTACGCGAACGGCACGCCCACCTGATTGCGGGATCTGATGCTCCGGCTGGATCGCGATGCCGACTCGCTGGTGGTTTCACCGGCGCATGGCGGCGCGATCCTCGGCTGGACCCGGAACGGCGAGCATCTGCCGCGCCGCCCCACGCCGGCATCGGTATTATCTGGCGAACCCAGCGCGATGGGCTGCTTTCCCCTCGTGCCCTGGTGCAACAGAATTGCCCATGGGCAATTCACCTGGCCGCCAAAAAGCGTGATCGGCGCACGCTCTTGCGGTGACCTCGCGCGGGACCATGTGTTGGACATGAATTTCGGCGATCACCCGCATGCGATTCACGGCCTCGGCTGGCGGCGTCCCTGGCGGGTCGAGGCGATCGGCGCGGACAGCATCACGCTGTCGCCGCGTCATGAACCCGCCCCCCGCGCCTGGCCGTTCACGGCCACGTTGCTTTATCGCCTGACCGGGGACGGCCTGACGACCGAGATCGCCGCGACCAACAGTCATTGCGAATTCGCACCTATGGGGCCCGCACCGATGGGGCCCGCACCGATGGGGATTGGCGCGCATCCGTATTTTCCTGGCGCGCCCACCCCCGAGATCACATTTCAGGCCGATGGCGTCTGGGAAACCCGCGATTCACTGCCGTCACACCACATCAATCTCCCACTGCCAAATGATCACACCGCGGGACTCGATCACTGCTTCACCGGCACTGCTTCACCGGCTGGCGCGGTCAGGCCTCCTGGCCTGGTATGCGCATCACCGCCGATCCCGTGTTCGCCGATCTTCAGGTCTACACCCCGCCTTATGCCAATTTCTTCCGCGTCGAGCCGGTCAGCCACGCGCCAAACGCCCTCAATACCCCTGACGCCGCCCCGATGACGATCCTGGCACCTGGCGAGACTCCGCGCGGCGCGATCACCATGACCCCGCGTCCCGGCCTTCCGGATTAAACCCATGACGCGAAGCCGATCGGAAACCACGTGGAGACCCGCGATCCGCCTGATGACGGAGGAAATTCCGCTCAGTCCAGCCTCTTCCCATTTACAATTTGTTACCCTAGGCTGCGAACAACCAAAAATTATATCAGGGAGCGCCTCTGGGCGTTGTGAGAGAGGCCATGGCCGCATGGATTAACGATGCCCTCGGATGGGTGGCGGACTACCCCGATCTGGCTTTGGCCGGCGCGTTCATCGCCGCGATCATTGAGGCCGTGGCGATCGTCGGGACCATCATTCCCGGAACCTTTATCGTCATGGGGATCGCGGGCGCCGCCGCGGCCGCCGGTCAACCGATGCTCCCTTTTCTCGCGGTCGCCACATTGGGCGCCGTGCTTGGCGATTATCTGTCCTATTGGTTGGGCTACAAGTTCCGGTTCTCGATCCAGCAATGGCGCGTATTCACCGCTCGTCCGCAAATGCTGGCCAGCGCCGAGCGCTTCTTTGAAAAATACGGATCTTATAGCGTGGCCTTCTGCCGTTTCATTCCGGTGCTGCGCTCGACCGTGCCGCTGGTCGCGGGCATCGCGGGCATGTCACGCCGCAAGTTCCTGGTGGCGAACGTCGCCTCGGCCTTCGTCTGGGCTCCGGCGCACGTCTTCCCCGCCCAACTCGCGGGACTGTCGATCGACCGGCTGCGGGAGGGTGATTGGAAAATGGCCGCCCTCATGGGTGCCGGAGTCGCCGCCTGCGCGGTCGGCGTCTGGATACTGCACCGCTGCATCAGCCCGTTGCTGGTGACGGCGCGGCGGTGACGCCGCTCACGCCGTCAGACCAAACGCCGCCTGTTTAAGACCGCGATCCCCGACGCGTGTAACGCTGCTCAGACACCGTCACCCCGGTTTTCGCCGCTGGCGCGTTCATCGCGTTACGCGCCTGATCGCATAGTGACGTGTTCTGATCGCCAAACTTCGCCGCCTGGCAAAACCGCGACACCATATTGGACCCAGCCAGAGCCTGAGCCGCCAGCGGAATGACCGCGACACATCCCGTCGTGCTGAACAGCGCGGCGGCGGAAACCAGCAAACGTAAAATCATGACGGGTTCGTATCCAAAAATCGGAGAAACGCACCCGCCGGATATTCCCCGGTGCTGACCTCACATGAGCGTTGACGCCGCTTTTGGCTGACACAGCTTAAACCGCGCGATGTTAACGAAGCATGAATCGCGCATGCGCTATTCCACCAGCAACCCGCCGCGCACATCCGCCAGCGCCGCCGGATCTTCCAACAGCGCGAGCCGCCCGCCCGCCAGCCGCGCCCATCGCCGCAACAACGCCGCCCGCCGCGGGGATGACAAAGCAATCTCCGGCGACTCGCGCGCCAGTTCCGCCTGATAATCGCTGACGATCATCAAACCTTCCGTCTCCGGCAAAATGCTGAGTGGAAACTCCGCGTCGACCGCGAAATAAAATACGTCGGAGAATTCCCGATATTCCGGCCATTTCCGGTCGGTCTGAAAATCCCGCAACCCCGATTTTATTTCGATGCAGACGAACCCGCCATCGCGGCGCAACGCCAGGATATCCGCCCGCCGCCCATTCGCCAGCGGCACCTCATGCAACGGCGCCCAATCCAGCCGCAAACACAGCCGCGCCACCGCGCGACGGATGATCGCCGCGCGCTCCGGAAAGCTCCACGCCTGGATCACGCCAGCCCCTGGATCACGCCAGCCCCTGGATCACGCCAGCCCCTGGATCACGCCAGCCCCTGGATCACGCCA
>JAYVXQ010000227.1:0-5220 GCA_043785025.1 Acetobacteraceae bacterium | reverse complement strand
CGCCAAGGCCTGAACACCCTCCGGCGAGGCCAGGGCAACGGGGTCCAGGCCCAACGCCTCGGCCAGCGCGACGTTCACCCGGATCAGGCGCGGCGCGGTGACCGTCACCGGATCGACGCGCGCGTAAAACCGGTCGGGCAGGCGGGCGTAGCTGTTATCGAAGGAAATCTCAGGGGTCATGCGATCGGATCCCGCGTTGGCCGGCGTCGGCGGAGTTCACGCGCCGGGGAGGAAAAATCAGTGTCTACCCGGATCTCTCCGAAATCCGTGTATCCTTTTGGTTTTGCGCCCGCCGCCACACCAACCCTGGGCGCGTATACCCGGATTTCTCCGAAACCCAGGTATATTCGACTTTTAAATTCCTTTGAGCGGCGGCCACCCGTGATCCCTGGACCTGGTCCAGGGATCACGGGTGGTTGTTCAGGCGGCGATACGCACCGGAAGTTCACGGATCGCATGCAGGAAGTTGGACCAGGCGTAGACCGGTTTGTCCAGTACCTCGATCCGGATATCACGGCGCAGGACCTCGTCCCACAGGATTTTCAGCTGCATTTCCGCCAGCCGGTTACCCAGACAGCGATGAATGCCGAAGCCGAACGACATATGCTCGCGTGGACGGACCCGATCGATGATGAATTCGTTCGGACGGTCGATCTGCTCCTCATCGCGATTTCCCGAGATATACCAGATCACCACTTTATCGCCGGACTTGATCTGTTGTCCCCGCAGCTCAAAATCCGCCATCGCGGTGCGCCGCATGTGGATCACCGGCGTTTGCCAGCGCACGATTTCTGGGATCATGCTGGTCGTCAGTCCGGGGTTTTGACGCAATTTCTCGAACTGATCGGGAAACTGCGCCAAACCCCACAGCCCGCCGGTCATCGAATTGCGCGTCGTGTCGTTGCCGCCCACCAGGAACAGGATGAGCACGCCCATCTTTTCCCGCAGGGTCATATTTTTCGTCGCGTCCCCATGCGCGAGGATGGAGACGACGTCGAAGCTTTTTGGTTTCTTTGCCCGGTCTTCCCAATATCCGTTCATATGCTCGGTGAATTCCATTTGCTTCGCGAAGCGTTCGGTCTCGGTTTTCACCGGGGCGTCGGGTGCTTTCAGGTCGCAAATGAACATATCGGACCAACGGATCAACTGCGCCCGATCCTCGATCGGATAGTCGAACAACGTCGCGAGCATCATCGACGTCAGCTCGATCGAGACATGTTCGACCCAATTGAACGGCGTGTTGCGCGGCAGCCGGTCCAGAACCATGTTGGTGCGAGTCCGGATCAGGTCTTCCATCTTCGCGAGCGTGACCGGATTGACGGTGGAGCTGACCTCGCGCCGCTGCTGATCGTGATCGGGCGGGTCCATGCGGATGAAGCTGGTGCGCTCCATGCCCTTGGGCGCGTCGTTGATCATGATGCCGCCGACCTCATCGGCTGAGGAGAAGATCTTGTGGTTCACCTCGACCTGGACGATATCTTTATATTTGGCGACGGACCAGTACGGCCCGTATGGACTGTCTTTCACCCAGTGAACCGGCGCGTCCCGCCGGTGGCGTTCGAACCAGGGTTGCCAGGCGTCTTCAAAGAAAATCCGTGGATCGCTGGGATCGAAATCTTCCATCGCCACGGTATTGGCGAGTGTCCTGAGATCGACATCGACTGGAGCGTTCATGACCGTCCTCGTGATTATTTGTTTGTTTCCGGGTGTCGGCGGATCTGTGATCCTACCCGACGGTAGCCGGTTTTCGGATCGGCGGCTATGGTTTCATCATCAACGGGGAGAATACCATGCCGGATCCAGAAATCTCCGCTTTACGCGAACTATTGGCGCAGCGGCCTAAAGTGACCGCGATCGCGGAGCGGCGGGCGGGCTTCGACGCCTTCGCGAAATTGTTTCCCGTTGCCACCGATATCGCGGTCGAGACGGTGACGGTTAACGGCGTGCCCGCCGAATGGACTACCGCGCCGGACGCCGATCGCGCGCGTGTCGTGCTGTATCTGCACGGCGGCGGCTATGTCATCGGCTCACTGGACAGCCATCGCCACGTGACCTCGGAAATCGCCCGCGATATCGGCGGGCGCGTGCTGGCTTTGCATTACCGGCTGGCGCCCGAGCATCCGTTTCCCGCGCCGGTCGAGGACACGCTCGCCGCTTACCGGTATTTGCTGGCGCAAGGCATCGCCGCGGACCAAATCGCGCTGGCGGGCGATAGTGCGGGCGGTGGTCTGGTCGTGGCGGCCCTGGTCGCGATCCGGGACGCCGGTTTGCCACAGCCCGCTTGCGGCTGGTGCATCTCGCCGTGGGTGGATATGGAGGGGATCGGCGCCAGCATGACCAGCCTCGCCGCGGTCGATCCGATTGTGCAAAAAGAACCGCTTTTGGAAATGTCGGCCTTTTATCTAAATGGCGCCGATCCGCGCTCGCCGCTCGCGGCGCCATTATACGCTGATCTGGGGGGCATCGCGCCGTTGCTGATCCAGGTGGGCGCCGCGGAAACCCTGCTGGATGACGCGGTCCGGTTGTCCGGGGCCGCGGGGGCCGCCGACGTGCCGGTGACGATGGAGATCTGGCCCGAGATGATCCATGTCTGGCATTTGTTTCACCCGCATCTGAAAGCCGGACGCCGCGCCATCACGGTCGGCGCGCGTTACGTCCGTGCCGCCATGATAACGGACGCGGCGTAAACAAAAAACCACCGGAGGAAACCGATTATGGTCCAGGACGCGCTGCGCTCCATCCTGCCCGCCGCGGGCATTCCGGCCGATCAGGCCAACGCGGTCACATTCACTGGCGGGCGCGATCCGGTGCTGCCGACCCCGTACCGGATCGGCATCGCCGGAGCCGCGACCCTGGCCGCGACCGGAATCGCGGCGGCCCGTTTATGGGAAACGCGCGGCGGGGCGACGCAAGCGATCGGCGTCGACCTGCGTCAGGCGACCGCCTCGCTCCGATCCGGTCATTACATGAAATTGGGCGATGGTGAGGTCTCCGCGCGCCGCAACCCGATCATGGGCGTCTACCCCACCAAAGATGGCCGCTGGAGCTATGTCCACGCCAATTTCCCCAATCATCGCGCCGCCGCGTTGGGCGTGTTGGGCGTCCCGGAGGACCGCGCCGCCGTCGCCAAAGCCGTGCTGGGTTGGAACGCGCTGGACCTGGAAGACGCGATCATCGCCGCTAAGGGCGCTGGTGGGATGGTGCGCAGCCACGCCGAATGGGCCTTACATCCCCAGGCCGCCGCGATCGCGGGATTGCCGTTGCTGGAGATCGTGAAGATCGCCGACAGCCTGCCGGAGGCCTTACCCGCGGGCACGCGGCCTTTGTCCGGCATCCGCGTGCTGGACCTGACCCGCGTCCTGGCCGGCCCAACCTGCGCCCGCACTTTGGCCGAGCATGGCGCCGACGTGTTGAAAATCACCGGAGCGCATCTGCCCAATCTCGGGTATCAGGAGTGGGATACCGGACACGGCAAGCTGTCCGCGCAACTCGATCTGCGGGACCCATCACATGTCGAGACATTGCGTGGTCTGGTGCAGGACGCGGATGTGTTTTCACAGGGATACCGGCCGGGAACATTGGGCTCCCGCGGTCTGTCGCCCGAGGAACTCGCGGCGATCCGTCCCGGCCTTGTGTATATTTCGTTGTCGGCGTTCTCGCATGCGGGTCCCTGGGCTTCGCGCCGCGGGTTCGATACAGTCGTGCAGACCGTCAGCGGCATCACCGCGCGCCAGGCCGAAGTAATCCCCGCCGACTCGCCGCAATTCTACCCGGTGTCCGCCATCGATTACTGCACCGGCTATTTGATGGCGTTCGGCGCGATGGAGGCGTTACGCCGCCGCGCGACCGAGGGCGGCAGTTGGCTGGTCCGGATTTCCCTGGCTCAGGTAGGAAAATGGATCGTGGATTTGGGGCAAGAGACGAAAGCGGCCGCCCGCGCCGCGCCCACCGAATTTACCCCAGCCGAACTCGCCAGTTGGTCGATGGTGTCGCAAACGCCATCCGGCGCGCTGCGGCATTTGAAACCGGTCGTGATATTATCGGAAACACCGGCGCACTGGTCCCGGCCTTCCGTTCCGTTGGGGTATCATCAACCGGTCTGGCCGCCACGGGGCGGGTAATCGGCGGCGGAGGACAACGGGGGCGCGATTTCTTCCAACGCGCGGCCCTCGTTGCGTTCCCCCAACCACATCGCGAGACCGGCGGCGCCAAACATTAGAGTATCCGTCTTGATCAAGCACTTTTTTCCACCTCCCGGACTTTAATTTCGGCCGGCCATTCCGGGCGTCATTGCACAACCCGTCACAGGGCGTTTGCCGCGTGACG
This sequence comes from Acetobacteraceae bacterium, assembly GCA_043785025.1. Lineage (GTDB taxonomy): Bacteria > Pseudomonadota > Alphaproteobacteria > Acetobacterales > Acetobacteraceae > Rhodopila. The sequence goes on along the minus strand of JAYVXQ010000227.1, from coordinate 894 downwards.
GTCAGGACGGCCCTGGTCAGCATTCCTCGGGCGGGGACCGGCCTCAAGCCCGGCGTCTCCGACGCCCCGCTGCGCGGCTTAGGGGCCTGACCCCGGTCCCCGCCCGAGAGGCAGTCATGGGTGCCGTCGAAGCTTCCCCCTGTCTTCCGTCCCGTATCAGGTCATCGGCGTGGGGGCGTCATCTACTTCGCGCCCGCCGCCGTCACCTCCAGTTCCCATCGGCGGTCGTCCCGGATCAACGCGTTCGCGATGATGACGATTTTGCGCATGATCGCGACTTTCGCGGCTTTTCCGGCCCCACGCAGCGCTTCGTATTTCGCCTTGAGCGGCGGGTTGAACCGGATGGCGACCAGTGCCGGCATATAGATCGCCTGGCGGAGCGATGCCCGTCCGCCCCGAATGAAGCTTTTGCCCTTCCAGGTCCCGGATTGGCGGGTCACGGGTGCCAGACCCGCGAGGCTGGCCGCCTGTTTCGCGTCCATCGTGCCGAGCTCCGGCATATCCACCAGCAAGGCGATCGCGGTGGCGGCGCCGATGCCGGGAATACTCAATAAGATGTCCAGCCGGGCCTTGAGCGTGGGGTTCGTTTCGAGGACAGCCATCCATTCCTGGTCGATGGCCTCGATCTGGCTGTCGATTTGCTTGCGATGCTGTTGGCACTGGCGTTTGAGCAGCGGTAGCGTCAGGGATTTACCGCGATTGCTCGCCGCGGTCCGGTCTTTGACCAGGCCCCGGCGTGCTGAGAGCAGCTCCGCGAGAATATCGATTGTCTCGTCTTTGGCTGGCGGAACCTCGGGGCGAAGGGTGGCGCCGAAGCGTGCCAGCATGGCGGCGTCGATCGGGTCGGTTTTAACGCGCTTTCCGGTGGCCTCGGCGGAACGGCGGGCTTGCAGC
>JAYVXQ010000226.1:0-5224 GCA_043785025.1 Acetobacteraceae bacterium | reverse complement strand
TGGGGCGTTGAAAATAACTCCACTGTTTCCATCGATGAGATCGAGGAAGTTTGGCATGGTATGACGCCGCCTTACGCGTCGCTGTTCGCCTGGTGCATGGGCCAGTCTGGGCGTCCGGATGTGTCGGGTGCGCCGGTGTTTCGTCCGATGATGCTGGCTAATCCGCTGGAGGCGGAGGATTTCGATCAGCTTCGGATGGACGCGTTCGCGGTCGAATGGAAATGGGATGGGATCCGGATCCAGATCGCGAGCGGGCGTGGCGCCGTGCGGCTTTACTCGCGAACCGGCGAGGATATCGGGGATGCGTTTCCCGATGTCGCGCAAGCATGGCGTGGCGATGGCGTTTTCGATGGGGAGTTGCTGGTGATGCGGGACGGGGCGGTGGCGCCTTTCGCTGATTTGCAAAAACGTTTGAACCGAAAAAGCGTTACGGCACGGATGGCGGCGGAGTATCCCGCGCATGTCCGGCTTTATGACGCGCTGGTCATTGGCGACGACGATCTTCGGCGGCTGACATTCATCGAGCGGCGCGCGCGCCTGGAGAGCTGGTATCTGAGTGAACCGCGCGCCGGAGTCGATTTGTCGCCCTTGATTTCGGTTCAAGATCTCGCGGCGTTACGGGAGATATGGAGCGGAACGCGCGGCGATGGCGTCGAAGGTCTGATGCTGAAGCGGCGGGACAGCTTTTATCTCGCCGGCCGGTTTCGAGGCCATTGGTATAAATGGAAGCGCGCGGCGCTGACCATCGATTGCGTTGTCATGTACGCGCAAAGAGGTTCGGGCAAGCGATCATCTTATCATTCGGATTTTACATTTGGTTTATGGACCGGCGAGGATGAGGCCAGGCTGGTCACGGTTGGCAAGGCTTATTCGGGGTTCACGGACGCGGAGTTGCTTCGGCTCGATCGTTGGGTTCGCAACAATACGCTGGAGCGGTTCGGACCGGTTCGTAAGGTGAGTACTGGGCTGGTGTTCGAGGTTGCATTCGATGCCGTGCAGCTCTCTTCGCGTCATAGGTCGGGGGTCGCGATGCGGTTCCCGCGGGTTCATCGGATCCGGTGGGATAAGCCGGCGGCGGAGGCGGACCGGTTGGAGACCCTGCGCCGGATGATCGATGTTGGGGGAGCGGATTTAGATGTAGCCCCGCTGGTGGAGGATTGATCCGCGTGTGTGGTTTCGCCACCGGTCCAGAATTGGTCCGGCGGCGATATGAGAGCGGTGCCAGCATGATTTTGCAGCGATTAGTCCGACAATTACTTCGCCCATATTGGACGGCCCAGGTTAACATCTCTGGGGGAGGTTGAGGCACCGGTCAGAGCGCCCGCGCCGCCACCGATCACCGCTCCGGCCGCCACGCCGACCGGACCGCCGATAAGGCCCACGGTGGCGCCACTCGCCGCGCCCGCGGCAGCGCCGCCCTGGACCCGTTCAGGCTCCCGTGTGCCGCAGGCGGCCAGGACCAAACACAGTCCACCAGCCGCGAGAAGGGCGTTCATGCGCATTGTGGTGTGCTCCATGTGGAAAGTCAGGAGGTTTCGATCAAAGTTTAATTTAAATGTCGCGATTATTGGAAAGTTCCGGCGTCAGTTCGGAAAACCCCAGGCGGGTCGGGGGATTGGGAAATTGATCGCTGGGACAGTACGGGTCGACGCGGGTTGGGCCGGGATTCATGGCGGCTCTGGCCAAACTTCGCCATGACAGGCAGAACCCCTGACATCGAGACGCAGGAGCAGTGCCCCTCATGGACGCCATCGCCACGCAAGGTAAGGGCCTCGCGAAATCCGCCGGAGCGTTAGCCGGAATCAAGGTCGTCGACCTTACCCGTGTACTAGGCGGTCCCTATTGCACGATGATTTTGTCTGACCATGGGGCTGATGTCGTCAAGGTCGAACCGCCGCAGGGCGATGAGGTTCGCGATTGGGGCCCGCCCTTTCATGATGGGGACGCCAGCTATTTTATCGGGGTCAACCGGAACAAACGGGCGATGGCGGTCGATCTGCGCAAGCCTGAGGGACAGGCGATCATTCTGAGGATGCTGGAGGACGCTGATGTCCTGATCGAGAATTTTAAGCCGGGCGATATGGAGCGATGGGGGCTTGGTTATCATGACAGCCTGTCGAAGCGATTTCCCCGGCTGATTCATTGCCGCATTTCCGGCTTTGGGGGCGACGGTCCGCTGGGTGGTTTGCCCGGCTACGACGCGATCCTGCAGGCGATGGTCGGATTGATGAGCGTGAATGGTGATGCCTCGACCGGGCCAATGCGGCTTGGCACGGCGATCGTCGATATGGGTACCGGGTTATATTCGGCTGTCGGTATTTTGATGGCGTTGCATGAGCGCACGGTTTCGGGTCTGGGTCAGTATTTGGACATGACCTTGTATGATTGTGGAATGGCGTTGTTGCACCCTCAGGCGGCCAATTTCTTTTTGAATGACAAACGTCCGGCGGGGACGGGCAATCCGCATCCGAACCTGGTGCCGTATGACAAATACCCAACCAGGACCTGCGATATATTCATCGCCTCGGGCAATAACGGGCAGTTTCGCAAGCTCGCGGAGATCCTGGGACAGAAGGAGATGGCGGACGATCCCCGCTTCGCGGATAATGGTCAGCGCAATATCAACCGGGTTGTTTTGACGGAGATGCTGCGCGCGGCGTTCTCCGATCTCGATGGGAATGAGATTTCCCTGCGATTGATTCGCGCCGGTGTTCCGGCGGGTCCGGTCTTGCCGGTGGATCAGTCGACGGCGGCGCCGCATACCGAGCATCGGGAGATGGTGACCGAGTTGGACGGATACCGGGGTATTGGGACGCCGATCAAATTCAGCCGAACACCGGGTGGCACGCGCCGTCCTCCGCCCAAATTCGCCCAACATGGGCAGGAGATCCTGGCGGGGCTGGGGTATTCCGACGCGGAAATCCTGGCGCTGCGGCAAAACGGCGTTGTTCACGATAAGCGACGGGTTTGAGAGACGTTGGCGAGGCGTCGCCACTGGAGAGATTGATAACGAAATATGGAAATTATATTTTTTGTATCATTATTAATCCTGTTTTGTATTTTTGAACGTTGACAACCCAACACGATCTTGATAGGTAATGGGGGCCGGGTGATCCCCAACACTCAGGTGACTGCTTGATAGCCGAAACCGGGGCCAGTTCGACCCACTCCCCCCCCACGGGAACTGGCCCCGTTCTATCCTGGATCCCCATGCCGGGCGTTTCGCGAGAGCAGTCGATCATGGATGTGAAATCTCTGGGCGGCGTGATTTGTGCCACGATATCACGCCGCCCGATTTCCGGTCTCCGTCAAAAGGCTTTTTGAGTGCGCGGTCGCGGCCCGTGATGGCGGGAGCCGACGTCCTATGGCACTCAAGCCGGCGCGAAATGACGGGAGACTCATCATTTCGGGCCGTTGGAATCAGGTCCCCAGGACCTCGATGGAATCCCCGACGGCGAAGCGGCCTCCCTCGATCACCCTGGCATGCACGCCAAGCTCCGTATGACCGTAATGGTGGCGCAGTTCCGCAACGGGATCGGCGTCGCGTTCCGCTGTCTCGGGGTTCACCTCAGTCGCGGCGCACCTGACGATGCCTTTGGTGATTTCGAGGACCGCGCCACCCATTTGGATATGCTGACCAACGGCCCAATCGCGCTCAGCCCATGGGAGAGCGCCGCTGAACCAGACATTGGCGCGGAATCGGCGGCGATGGCGGCGGGCGCCGACCTTCGCCTCAAAGTCACGCAGGCTCGACATGCTGTTCAGGCTGACCACTTTCTCGCGCTGGTCGCAAAACGAGTGACCGGGGACATGGTGGAATTCAGCGGCGCCGCGGGTGTCCTCGCCCAGAAAATCGCTCAGGAACGCCGTGATTTCCCGCCGCCCAATCGCGGACAGGGCGTTCGCGGCGATCGTCGTCCCGTCGGGCGCGCGAATTGTGAGGGTACCGTCTCGAGGTTCGAACACCGAACGCAGCGCGGCGATCCGTGCGTTCCCGGCGTGGCACATGAACTTCAATTTCTGGATCCAGCGCGGCGCCGCCGGGTCGAAGCCGGACCCGCCCAACGCCAGCGCGAAGGCGCGATCCCAGGGGATGGACCCTCCGGCGTCGACCTCCGCCGCCTCCAGCGCCTCGGCCGTCAGGCCTTTAATCGGATAGCGATAGAGATATTCGACTCGCATGACCGTCTCCCTCTTGAGGCAAGGCCCGTTCGGACCCAGATTTGTATCAAAGCCGCGATCCCGTCGCCTGTGTAGGGGCGGGGGAGCGGATGTCGCCGAGCTAAAGGGACACCACGATGGATATTGAAAAATTCACTGAGCGCAGCCGGGGTTTTCTGCAGGCGGCGTCGACAATCGCGATTCGCGAATTCCACCAGCGGATCACGCCCGAACATTTGTTGAAAGCGCTGCTGGATGACGAGGAAGGGGCCGCGTCCGGTTTGATTCGCGCCGCCGGTGGCGATCCGAAGGCCGCCGCCGCGGCGGTGCAAACTGAGATCGCGCGGATAGCCCAGGTGAAAGGCGGTGGCGCGGGTCAGCCGCAGGTGACTCCGGAGATGGTGCGGGTGCTGGACTCCGCGCAGCAGGCGGCGACCAAGGCGGGGGATGAATACGTCGCGCAAGACCGCTTGCTGGTGGCGCTGGCGGCGTCCGAAACCCCGGCGGGTAAGGCGCTGAAGGCGGCCGGTGTGTCCGCGCAGTCGGTCGACAAAGCGGTGACCGACATGCGCAAGGGCCGTAAGGTCGAAAGCGCCAACGCCGAGGCCGGCTTCGACGCCCTGAAGAAATACGCCCGCGACGTGACCGCCGTGGCGCGCGAGGGCAAGCTTGACCCCGTGATCGGCCGTGACGAGGAAATTCGCCGCACCATTCAGGTGCTGGCCCGCCGCACCAAAAACAATCCCGTTCTGATCGGCGAACCCGGCGTCGGCAAAACCGCGATCGTCGAAGGCCTCGCGCTGCGCATCGTCAACGGTGATGTCCCTGAGGCGCTGAAGAGCAAGAAACTTCTGTCGCTCGACCTTGGCGCGATGGTCGCGGGATCGAAATATCGCGGCGAGTTTGAGGAACGTTTGAAATCCGTGCTGAAGGAAATCGAGGAGGCGCACGGCGAAATCATCCTGTTCATCGACGAGATGCACACCCTGGTTGGCGCCGGCGCGTCCGAGGGCGCGATGGACGCGTCGAACCTGATCAAGCCCGAACTCGCGCGCGGCACGCT
>JAYVXQ010000225.1:0-5232 GCA_043785025.1 Acetobacteraceae bacterium | reverse complement strand
TCACTTACGCCATCCCTTCGGCGCCGCCGGTTTCTTCTCCGGCACCGGCGGGACAAACGGTTCGGTGCTATTGGGCGACAGCCGCAGCCCCGAACTGTCCGGCCCCACTTTCGGCGGTTTGAACCACGGCGTCACCGCGTCCATCTGCACCGCGCGCAGAATGACCAGAAACATCATGATCGAACTGAAAAGAATGCCGGCGAGATCAAGCATCGAACGCTCCTGTCCAAAGCCAGCATGCCACGGGACGTGCTACGGGCCGGTATCCATCAACCGATCACGAGAACGACGCGCTTATACAAGCCTGAACGGCGCCGCGTCACGAATTTCCGCGCCTCAAAATCACCCGATCCCCAAATAAGTGATCCCACGGACACGCAAGCTCAACCGCCCCCGAGCACCCGTCCCGCCACCGCGTCCAGTTTCGCCGCCAGCGCCGCCGATCGCGCCTCAGGTGCCGTGATCACCGCGTTGTCCAAAGCCCGGTCGCAGCCGCACGGGCACACCGAAGGCCGCGTCCCGAGGTCAGGCACCAACGCCGTGACCAGGGCCCGCGCCTTATCCGCGTTGGCGAACAAGACCTTCACCACCGCCTCGACCGTCACGTGATCGTGATCGGGATGCCAGCAGTCGAAGTCGGTCACCATGGCGACGGTCGCGTAGCAAAGCTCGGCCTCGCGGGCCAGCTTCGCCTCGGGCATGTTGGTCATGCCGATGACGTGGCAGCCCCAGGCGCGGTACAACTCGCTCTCAGCCTTCGTCGAGAATTGCGGCCCCTCCATCACCAGATAGGTGCCGCCCCGGGTCACCGGCAGCCCCAGACCGGTCGCCGCGGCCTCAATCCGGTCGCCCAACCGGCCGCAGACCGGATGCGCCATCGAGACATGGGCGACGATGCCATCTCCAAAAAAACTTTTCTCGCGCGCGAAAGACCGGTCGATGAACTGATCGACGATGACGAAATGGCCGGGCGGCAGATCCTCGCGCAGGCTGCCGACGGCGGACAGCGACAGCACGTCGGTCACCCCCGACCGCTTCAACGCGTCGATATTCGCCCGGTAGTTCAGATGCGACGGAGACGTCGGGTGCCCCCGCCCATGCCGCGGCAGGAACACGCAACGCACCCCGGCGAGGCGCCCAAACAGCAGCGCGTCAGACGGCGCCCCCCAGGGCGTTTCCACCGTCTTCCACGCCTTCTCCTCAAGCCCGTCGATATCATACAGGCCGGACCCGCCGATGATCCCAATCACCGGCTCATGCGCGACACCGCTCACCATCCCACTCGCCTTCGGCTCACCATCCCACTCGCCTCCGGCTCAATGCACGTCCGACCAAACCTTACGCTTCACCGCGTAAGTCAACCCGGTCATCAGCAGCAGGAACAGCACGACCCGGATGCCCATGGCCTTACGCTCGGCCTCCTCGGGGTTCGACGCCCAATGCAGGAAGGTCACGACATCCCGCGCCATCTGATCGACCGAGGTCGGGGTCCCGTCGATATAGGTAACCCTGCCATCCTGCAGCGGTGCGGGCATCGCGATCTGATGCCCGGCATACATGCGGTTATAGTTCATCCCGTCCTGCATCGGAAAACCGGCCGGCGGAGTCGCATACCCGGTCAACAGCCCGAAAATATAATCCGCCCCGCCCTCGCGCCCATTCACGATCAACGACAAATCCGGCGGCAGAGCTCCATTATTGGCCGCCCGCGCGGCGACATCATTGGGGAAGGGCGAGCGGAACTGGCTCGCCGGAGTCGCCAAACCCTCTTTCGGCACGCCTTGATCATCCAACCCCTGCGGCACCGTGAAGCCGGACGCGAAGGCTTTCACCTCCGGCTCCTTCAACCCCAGGCCTTCCAGATCGCGGTAATGCAACTGCTTCATCGCATGGCACGCCGAGCAAACCTCAGCGTAAACCTGCAACCCGCGTTGCGCGCTGGCGAGGTCCGGGGTCCCGAACACCCCATCGAAACTCCATTTCTGGGTCGGCGGATGGATCGCGTCCTCCGCCATCGCGGGAGCCACCAGGCTCAGCCCCAGAAGGGTTGCGAACAGCAAGCGCATCAAACCGCCTCCCTCAGCCGCAGGTCGAGGGGCACGCCGGTCACCGCCTGACTGATGCTTTCAGGCAGCGGCAGCGGCCGCTCCAACTTGCCCATAAGCGGCGTGATCACCAGCAGATGACCGAAGTAATACAAAGTGGCGATGCGGCTCAGCACGACCCAGACGCCCTCGGGCTTATGCGCGCCGCAGACGCCAAGGACGATGAACGAGGCGACCCACAGGAACACCAGCCAGCGATAGGTCGGACGGAACCGGCAGCTGCGCACGCGGGAGGTATCCAGCCAGGGCAGGATCAGCAGCACCAGCAGGCTGGCGAACATCAGACAGACGCCCATAAGCTTGTCCGGGACCGACCGCAGGATCGCGTAGTACGGCAGGAAATACCATTCCGGCACGATATCGGCGGGGGTTTGCAACGGATTGGCGGGGATAAAATTGTTCGGATCGCCCAACAGGTTCGGCGCGAAGAACACAAACCCAGCCCAGACGATCAGGAACACGCAGATGCCGACGCTGTCTTTCGCGGTGTAATACGGATGGAACGGCAGCGTGTCCTGCGGCCCGCGCGGCTCGATCCCCAACGGATTGTTCGACCCCACGATGTGCAGCGCCGCGACATGCAGGAACACCACGCCCACCAGCACGAAGGGCAGCAGATAATGCAGCGCGAAGAACCGGTTGAGAGTCGGCTGATCGACGCTGAACCCGCCCCACAGCAACGTCACGATGTATTTGCCCACGCCCGGAAACGCCGAGAACAGGTTGGTGATCACCGTCGCACCCCAGTACGACATCTGACCCCAGGGCAGCACATAGCCCATGAACGCCGTCGCCATCATCAGCAGCAGGATCATGACACCCAGGATCCACAGCAGCTCGCGCGGCGCCTTATACGATCCATAATAAATGCCACGGAAGATGTGAATATAGGTGACGATGAAGAACATCGACGCGCCATTCTGATGCACGTAGCGGATCAGCCAGCCGTAATTCACGTCGCGCATGATGTGCTGCACGCTGTCGAACGCCAGCTGCGTGTTCGGCTGATAGCTCATCGCCAGGAAGATGCCGGTCATGATCATCAGGACCAGGCTCACCATCGCCAGCGCGCCAAAGTTCCAGAAATAATTGAAGTTTCGGGGCGTCGGAAACACGCCGTATTCTTTTTGCACCATCGTGATGATGGGCAGCCGCGTGTCGATCCAGTTCAGGATCGGGTTGGCGACTTCGCTTTTATGCAGACCGGCCATGTCGGTTGTCCTGCTAATTCATATCTGGGAAGAGAGGGAACAAAACCAGCCGCTTTCAGCCGATCTTGATGCGCGTGTCGGACATGAACGCGTACGGCGGCAACGGCAGGTCTTTCGGCGCCGGTCCTTTGCGGATACGGCCCGAGGTGTCGTACTGGCTGCCATGGCAAGGGCAGAACCACCCGCCCCAGTCGCCGCGCATATCCGTCGCCTTATTGCCGTTGGGAATGCAGCCCAGATGGGTGCAGATCCCGATCAGCACGATCCATTGCTCATGACCCGCCTTGATCCGGTCCTGATCCTTCTCGGGGTCCGGCAACTCGCTCATCGACACATTGCGCGCCTCGGCGACTTCTTTATCGCTGCGATGGCGGATGAACACCGGTTTGCCCTGCCACATCACCGTGATGCCCTGGCCGACGGGAATCGGCGCCAGGTCGACCTCGATCGAGGACACCGCCAGCACGTCCTTCGATGGATTCATCGACGCGATCAAAGACCAGCCGATGGAGCCCGCGAATATCGCCGCTCCCGCACCGGCGATCAGTTCCAGCAAATCCCGTTTGGAGCCATCGGCCGGGTGGCCATCGGCAAGAAACGCAGGCGTATCAGCCATATTTCCCTCAAAGTTTCCCGGTCGCACGACCGGATTCGTCATTAACCCATCATAGGACCGCGGCCACACACCGATCGCGGCTAACCTCGGACACGCCTTCCGGCCGGCCCGCTGCAATGCGCGCGGACTGTAGAAGCGCGCGGCGTCCCTCGCAATATGGGGTGTCATGAACCCAACGCATCCCGGCCGCGTTTCACCAACAAGCCCCTATGGCGCTGAAATCGCACCTAAACCGAGCGGTTTCGGCTCACCGATCCTTCTCATACGACATCAGCGTGCCAAACGGCTGCCAGTGATCCCCGGTGAACCGATTGAAATGCAGCGACTTCATCGGCGCGTGGTCGGTCGGGCTGGTGTTGATCAGCAGGCCCGTCACCAGCATCGGCACCCGCAACTGCTTCAGGCTCTCGGCCTGGCGCATCACATTCTCCCGCGTCAGGTCGTCGCCGCACAGCCGCAACGCCTCCACCACCATAAACCCGACGGCATAGCCCGTGGTGTTGCCCGCGTCGGCCGGGTTGGCGTTGGGCAAATATTTGTCGAACCACGCCTTCCACGCCACATACTCGGGGTCGCCCGCCAAAGACGGGTCGGTCGAGTCCTTCTTATAATCCGCCGTGATGATCCCCTGGCTCGCCTCCAATCCCGCCGGCCGCATGACCGCCCCCACCGAGGCCGCGATATTCACCAAATACTGCGCCGGCTTCCACCCGATCTCCCCCATCTTCTTGATCGCCTGGGCCGCGAATTTCGGCGTCGTGATGTTGATGAACACGTTCGCCCCGGTCCGCCGCAACTGCAGCATCTGCGAATCGATGGTGGCGTCGGTGACCTCATAGGTCGCGACCTCGGCGATCAATTTTTCGTTGGCCTTACCCAGACCCTCGATGAAGCCGCTGAGGTAATCCTCCCCCACGTCGTCGTTCTGCCGCAAGATCGCGACTTTCGGGTCCTTCACGTTCGCCAGCATGTGTTTGGCGTAAAGATACCCCTCCGCGTGGTAACTCGGATTGAACCCGATGGACCACGGAAACTGCGCCGCGTTATCCCAACGCGAGGCGCCCGAGCCGATGAACAACGTCGGCACCTTCTTCTGATTGAGGTATTTCTGGATCGCGATGTTCGGCGCGGTGCCAAGCGGTGCCGCGATCGCCAGCACCTGATCGCGCTCCACCAATTGCCGTGTCAGCTCCACCGTTTTCGGCGGGCTGTAGCCATCGTCGAGCGAAATGAAATTGATTTTCCGCCCGTTGATCCCACCCTGATCGTTAATGTAACGATAATACGCCGCCTCGGCGCG
>JAYVXQ010000224.1:0-5234 GCA_043785025.1 Acetobacteraceae bacterium | reverse complement strand
TTCGGTCTCTGTGTGGCTCATTCACGCTGTTCCCGATACCTCATGCCGCAACGCGGCGAAAAGGACAAAGGTTCCAGTAGGAGGTTCGTTTGCGTAGGGCGTGACGCCTCAGACTGCGAAAATCGCTTCCAACCCCGGCTCGATTTCGTGCAAGGATCGATTCCAAAGTGTCATAATCATCGCGCGGAGATACTGGTGAACACGTCGCTGTTACCGCTGACGGGTCACGAGACGACGATCAACCTGATCCGCGACGGCGCGTTATCGTTACTACGGCATCCCGATCGATGGGAATCGCTGAAAACCAATCCGGGCGGCCTGGCCAAGTCCTCGACCAGTCGATCCAGCGCATCGCCACGCGGGGCGTGGAAATGCCTGGAAAAGTACTGAAGAAAGACGGCCGCATCCGCTGGTTCATTTCGTCGGCCAGTCGCGATCCCGAGGCGTTCCCCGATTCGGAACGGTTCCATATCACGCGCCACCCAAACCAGCATGTCACCTTCGGATCCGGGGTGCATCACTGTCTGGGCGTGACCCTGGCACGGGGGGAGCAGGAGGTGCTCAAGGCGGTGGCGGAACGATTCCCGCGCCCGCGGGCCTGGAGTGCCAGCCCAGTACTTTGTTTCGGTCGCTGAAATCATTGCCGGTCATGTTGCATGAGGAGAACGGTGAGGGACCGGACATCGCGTGTCTGGGTGGAACGCACCACCCGTGTCGGAAACGCGATGCGCGAACCGATCGCCACACGCGCGTTCCGCCTGGACGACAACCGCCAGTCGGAGGCGATCGAGTCTTTGAGCAACGCCGTGGAAGGGATTCAGGAGGCGACCGAGAACCGCCTGGTCAGCGCGACCTTCGTGGAAGACATGGAGATCGGGGAGAGGTTATTTCCATGACGTGACGATTCCCCCGGCCCTGGGCCGGGGACGCCGCTATGCCGCCAGCCGCCGCCGTGCCGCCGCTTTGATGAAGGTGGCGCCTTTTTCAGCGATCATGATGGTCGGCGCATTGGTGTTGGTCGAGGTGACGGCGGGCATCACCGAGGCATCGATCACGCGCAACCCCTCGATCCCATGAACTCGCAATTCACTGTCGACGACAGCCATGGGGTGCGAGCCCATCATGGCGGTGCAACTCGCGTGGTAGCAGGTGCCGCCATAACGGCGGGCATAATCCAGCAGTTCATCGTCCGTTTGCACATCGTGGCCGGGCAATGTCTCGCCTTGCGCGTATTGCTTCAGGGCGGGCGCCTCGAACATTTTACGCGCGAAACGAAGGCCGCCAAGCAGACACATACGGTCGGTTTCGTCGGACAGGTATCTCGGGTTGATGGCGGGCATGTCGCCGGGTTTGTTCGACCGCGCCTCGACGTAACCGCGCGACAGAGGACGCATCTGCCAGGCGCCGGCGCTGAGACCGGGTTCGTTCTCCAGTTCTCCGATCTGGCCATTTTTGAAGCTGCCTGGGGCGAAGGTGACTTGCGTGTCGGGGGTCCCGGAGGATTCCAGCACTTTCACTGACGCGGCGACCAGCGAGGGGCTGTAGCTCAGCATGCCCTTGCCGGTGAGAGCCCAACGCATGATCTCAACGGCGAGGGGGATGCCGCGGGATTTTTCGTTCGCGGTGGCCATGCCCGCGATCCGATAGGAGACACGGGCGGTGAAGTGGTCCTGCATGTTGCGGCCCACGCCTTTGAGCTCATGTACGACCGGCACGCCGATATTGGTCAGGTGGTCCGCGTCGCCCACGCCGGAAAGTTGCAGGATGTGTGGGGATCCAACGGCGCCCGCGGAAAGGATGACTTCCCGGTTGGCTGAGATCGTTTCGACGGGACCGCCGCCGCGGGAAATTTCCAGGCCAATGGCGCGCTTACCCTCGAAGACGACGCGGTGGACCAGCGCGTTGGTGATCAGCTTTAAATTTGGCCGTTTTAACGCTGGGTGCAGATACGTGCGGGCGGCGCTGGCGCGGCGGTGGCCGCTCCGAGTTTGCTGGCACCAGCCGATGCCCTCGCCATCGCCCGGTTTCAGGTCGTTGACGTCCTCGCGATAGGGCAGGCCAAGTTGTTTCCCGGCCTCGACCACCGTTTCGCAGATCGGTGAGCGGTCCATTTTCGAGGTGAACAGCGGGCCGCCCTTGCCGCGGACCTCGGTCGCAGCGCCTTCCCAGTTCTCGGTGGCCTTGAAGAAGGGCAGGCAGTCGTCCCAGGACCAGCCGCGGTTTCCCAGTTGAGCCCAGTGATCGTAGTCCTCGGGTTGGCCGCGGATGTAGACGAGCCCGTTGATGGAGGAGGAACCGCCGACCACCTTGCCGCGGGTGTAGACAATCGCGCGGCCGTTGGTGCCCGGGTCAGGCTCGGATCGGTATTTCCACGTCAGCGTGTCGTGGTCGAGCATTTTGAAGAATCCAGCGGGGACGTGGATCAGCGGGTTGATGTCGCGTCCGCCGGCTTCGATCAGGATGACGCGGACGGCGGGGTCCTCGGTCAGGCGGTTGGCGAGGACGCAGCCGGCGGAACCGGCGCCGGCGATGACGTAGTCTGCTTGCATGGCGCATCCTCCCATTGATGCTGATCCGTCAGCCGGCCGGCTATCCGGTTGGGCCGTAGTCTGGCGTACGCCGCCGTTTCGTCCAAGCCGCGCCACGATCGGACCTTAGCGGAGTGACGGTCCGCGCGGTCTGAGACGATACCCGGACAGCGTCGATCACGCGGTATCGAAGTCCGGCGGTCCAGCTTTATCACCGTCGATCGTTTTGGCGAATAAATTACTCATTTGCCCGATGCTCGGCGGTTTTCCGGCCGGGTACCCGATGATGCAAATATGAAACGATATGGGATCGTCAGCGGCGTCAACGTCTTTCCGTTTCGCGCGCCGAAATCCATCACATCCACGGCGCTTATGCCGAGAGCCCCGACTTCCACCGGGAGGCGGCGCCCGCAATGGTGGCGTTCGAGGCCGAGGCGCCGCGGAGGGGGGAGTTTTCGTATCGCGCCCGTCCTGTTACCGCTGACGGCATGCCGCGAGAACAAAGGGACATCGACCATGGATAAACCCCGCATTGGCTATGTTGGCCTCGGCGTGATGGGCGGAGCTCTGGCCCGCCGGCTGCTGCGCGCGCACGCGTTGGCCGTTTTCGACCTGTCGCCGGAACGCCGCGCCGAATTCGCCGCTCTGGGCGCGACGGTCGTGGACTCGCCCGCCGCTGTCGGGGCCGTGTCCGATATCGTGTTGATCTGCCTGCCGACATCGGCGCAGGTGAAGGACGTGATCTTCGGCGACAATCACGGGTTGATCCGCGGGATGAAAGCGGGCGGCCTGATCGTTGATCAAACTTCTGGCGCGACCGCCGCGACCCGCGCCATGGCGGCGGACCTCATGGGCAGCGGCATCGAACTGATCGATGCCCCGGTCAGCGGCGGTCCGCGTGGCGCGGATGCCGGCACGATCGCGATCATGGTCGGAGGCACCGGCGAGCAATACGCCCGCGTCGCACCGTTGTTGACCGTTATCAGCCCGAACGTGACGCATGTCGGCCCCCTTGGCGCGGGTCATACGCTAAAGGCCCTGAACAACATGATGTCGGCGGCCAACCGGCTGCTGGCGTTCGAGGCGGTTTCGATCGCCGCCGCCAACGGGCTCGACCCGGCGATCGTCGTGGATGTCATCAACAAATCCTCGGGCCGGAACAACGCCACGATGACGGTATTCCCGAACAACATTTTCACGGACGATTTCGCCATGCGCTTCACCATGGCGTTGATGGAAAAGGACGTGGCGCTGGCGGCCGAACTGGCTGGCGACGGGTTCGGGCATTTGACCCTGACGCCGCTGATCCTGCGCAATTATCGCATGGGGATCGAACGCTTTGGTGCCAGCGGCGACATTCACGAGATGCTGAGGTTTTACGAGGAGGCCGCCGGGGTCAGGATCGCGAAAGTGCCCGCGCGCGATTGACGGCGGAGAACCGCGCGGGCGGGTTTTGCATCAATCGCCGTTTCCCCACTGACGAAGGCTCTGTCCGGCCACCCACCAGGACAACTCTGACCGGACAGGAATGAAACCTATGTCTCGCATCGTCCGCTTCCGCGATCTCGAACCTTCCTGGGACACGAGGCAGGCCAGGGAGCCAGGCTTCATGCGGTGGCTGGTCACCTGGGTCGGCGGACCCTCTGGGCATATCAATACAAATCTGGGCATGGCGGTCGAAAGTGACCGCTGCGCTGTCGGCATGATGTATCTGCCGCGCGGCCAGCGTCAGGCTGGGATGCATACACACGGCGTGACCGAAATTTACGTGGTACTTCGTGGCGAACTGGAGGGTTTCGATGCGTCGGGTCATCCTCACCGCGCTGGTCCGCTCGATTGCACCTACATCCCGGCGGGCTGCCCCCATGGTGTGCGTAACGCCGGTATGGACGATGTCGTTCTGATCTGGGTGCATGATGGAATCGAACGGAATGGCACCGCCGTTTACTATCCCGACGATCACGTATTCGGTGAGGTACCGGCGATTGAACTCGTTCGTTTCGCCGATTTGGAGCCTGACTGGTCGGGGCCTGGCGCGCGCGTGCCCGGAACCATGCACTGGTCGGTCAGGTGGGCCGGCGGCGGAGAGACGGGCGGCCCCGGAACGCCGCGAGGGGCGATCCGTAATGACCGGATCGGCATCGGCCAGACCGTGCTTGAGCCCGGTCATTCATTGCCGGGCACAGCGCTGGCGATGACCCGGTTCTGGCTTGTGGCGGGCGGCGCGGCGGTGGTGAAGACCTGCATGGGAAACGAGATCCTCGGCGAACTGGATGGGTTGCATGTGCCGGCGGGCGAGACTGTCGCGATACGTAACAATGGGCCCGAAGTATTGAAGCTGCTGTGGGTTGACAGTCCGCCGTAATGTGGCCTGGCGGTTGCGCATCCATTGCCAGGACAGAAATGGAATGTTCAGGTTCCCGTTGACCACGCGGCGGGGCTCACGCCCGTGTATTGCGGCCGTGTTCATAGTGATTAGGATGCGGGTTGTACTGTCAGACTGATGGCCAACCAAATGCCCGATCTCTTCAGCCCTTACACGCTTAAGGGTGTCACCCTGCGTAACCGAATCGCGATGTCGCCGATGACCATGTACCGGTCCGTCGACGGGTTGATGAACGATTTTCATGTCATGTTGATGGGATCGCGCGCCGCCGGAGGGTTCGGGATGGTGTTCCCAGAACAGTTGGCGATCACGCCGGATGG
>JAYVXQ010000223.1:0-5243 GCA_043785025.1 Acetobacteraceae bacterium | reverse complement strand
CATCGCGCGAGCCGGTCGATAAAGGCGGGTGGAGTATTTTCCATACCACGGGCTCGGCGTCCGGCTGGAACAACCCCGCGGTCGCGCAGCCGTTACGGGGGCAGGGGGCGAAAGGATGGTTCGGCTGGTGGGAGGGGGCGAGGCTGGAGGGGATGGTGCGGGAATGGCTGGATGCGCCGGATGAAGCGTCGCAGACGTCGCTGGCGCGGGCGATCGGGGCTTTGGGGATGTCGGAGGCGCCGTCGATCCCGCTGGGGCAGTTTTTTGTGCGCACGGTGTTTCGTAAGTCGATCACGGGACTTTTGCAGGGGCCTTGTCCGTATCCGTGGAATATCCGGCTGGCTTAATGCGGACCGGGTAACGCGATGATGGTGGGGCGGTCCGGCAAGGTGACGCGGGATATGTCCATGGAGGCATCGCGGCGGATCTCGATCGCGTGGGTGTCGCGCATCAGGTCCAGAAATCGCGCCAGCGTATCGGCGGTGAAATAATGCATGGGCAGAACGATCCGGGGATGGATCTGTTCCACCACCTGTTTCGCGTTCGCCTGGCCGATGGTAAAGGATCCGTCAACGCCGATCATCATGATATCGATCCGGCCGATCGCGTCGAGATCGGCGGGTTCCAGCAGATGATGCAGATGGCCCATATGGGCGATGCACAGGCCCGCGCTCTCGAATATGAATACCGAGTTGCCGTTGACCTCGGTCCGCCCGCCCCAGTCGCGGATGTTGGTCGGTAAATTGGTCACCCGCAGATCGCGTAATGTCACGTCGTAAGCGGGGGGTTTGGGGCCTTCCCGCCAGCCATGCAGGACGTGCGGGATGCGGGGGTCGGGGTGCAGGCTGAAATGCGAGATGTGCGCGTGGTTCATGGTCACGAGGTCGGGCGGCGTGTCGGGGGCGAACATTCCGCTGTAATCGGTGACGGCGCGCACGCGGTCCGGGGTTTCGATCAGGAAACTCGCATGGCCGAGGAAGGTGATGTGGATTGTGGGGTCGGCGGTGGCGGCGCGGAAAACGCGGGGGGAGGTGAACGCCACGGGGAAGCAGGCGGCGTGCGCGGTGGCCGCGGTCAGGATGAAAAGCAGAAACGTCAGGCGGATCACGCGGCCGCCTGTTCGCGCACCGTTGGTTCCCCGTTCGAAACGGTGGTGCGATGCAAATCGCGCACTTTGGTTTCATCGTATTCGCGGGCGCGGTGCATGGTGCAGCGGTTATCCCACATCACCAGATCGCCGCGGCGCCATGTGTGGGTGTGGACGAAGCGCGGCTGAGTTGCGTGTTCGATCAGGTCCATCAGCAGCAGGCGCGCCTCGGGTTCCTCCATGCCGCGGATGCGCCCGGCGTGGGAGGACAGGAAGAGGGATTTGCGGCCGCTGCCGGGGTGGGTGCGCACCAGGACCTGAGGGACGGGGGCCATTTTTTCGATCTCCTCCGGCGCCCAATCGGTGAAGCCGATTTTGGCGCGGGAGAAGAGTTGGGTGTGCTCGCAGATCATGTTTTCGATGCGGTGTTGCATCGTTTCGGGGAGGGTATCCCAGGCGGCGCGCATGTCGGCGAACTGGGTGTCGCCGCCCTCGTCCGGAATGGTTCGGGCTGAC
Organism: Acetobacteraceae bacterium; assembly: GCA_043785025.1. Classification (GTDB taxonomy): domain Bacteria; phylum Pseudomonadota; class Alphaproteobacteria; order Acetobacterales; family Acetobacteraceae; genus Rhodopila. Next base: position 3,640 of record JAYVXQ010000223.1, on the reverse strand, counting down.
AACAAGGAGAAGCGGGCGGGGATGCGTTTGAAACTGCTGTCGGAATGCCACAGGCGATTGCCGAGTGCGTTGAGGCGGCGGCGGTCGTTGGTGGGCAGGATGCGGTTCTGCTCGTCGAGGTTGGAGATGTCGGCGATGTGCACGTCGAGACGGCCGACGTAGTCGCGGCGATAGGCTTTGACGGTGGTTTCCAGCTCGCCGAAATTGCGGCTGAAGGCTTGTTGTTGCTGATCGTCGATGAACTGATCGTGGAAGATCAGGACGCCGGCGTTGTTGATCGCGGTGTCGATGGCGGTGACGGTGGCTGTGTCGAGGGGTTCGCGCAGGTCGACGCCGCTGATTTCGGCGGCGAAATCCGGGGTGATGGGGGTGACGGTCAGGGTCATGCTGGGGTCCTTGTTTGGGCTGGCATGGGGTTTATGACCGGGGTGCCATGCCATGCGCGGATGTCGCTGCTGAGGGGAATGGTGGCGGTTCGCGGCACAGGGTCCGAGGCGACTCGCAAGGCGAGGCCGGTGACCTTGGCCACGACAAGCGTGTGGAGCGGGCGGAGAGCGAGGGGCATCGCGCGTCCTTTCGGAATCAGGATAGGGGTCCGAACGGCGCGTTGGCAAATTGAAGCCGGATGGTGAGGGGCCGGCGCCGGTTTCAGGGCTTTCCGGTGGCGGACATGAACATCGTGGGGTCGAGGTCGGGACAATAATCGCGCAGCAGTGAGTGTGCGGTTACCGTGTCGCCTGCATCAAAGGCGGTCTGAATTTCTCGCCATAAAGCGGTTTGAAACGATGGGTGTTTGGTCATGTCGTCACGAACGAGCCCAGTTAATGAGTCGTCGGATGGCCCATTTTGCTTTGGGTCAGGGGTTGCGACCGCGCCGCCTATGATCATCCCAGTATGCGATTGCCGCATTGATATCTCTCTGTTGCCGCCGTTTATCGCCGCCCGTGAGCAAAAGGACGATAGTTTGGCCTGATCAGACAGAATATACGCGATATCTTGGTCTAAAGTCGATCCGAAATTCGTGGACGCCAGAACCGACCGGTTTCGTGCTGGAAAAATTACCCTGTTTCAGGCGGTCGAGCACCCTGACCACACGCGCCCGGACGACATCGTCGAGGTCCGTGTACCAGGCCCCGAAAGGACTATGCCCGGATGCGGAGCGGTAGGTTCGGATCTCCATTCCGGCATTCATAGCCATCGACGGTTAACTGCTGGTAGAGACCTGTTATCTCGGTTGACGGTCAGCGTCGCATCAGCGGTATTCAGATCCGCCGCGGTCGATCAGAGGCCGGGTGGCCTTGAATTTTCGAGCGCCCATGGCCTTCGCGCTCATGGCGGCTATTGCGTTGACCGGTTCAAATCGTCAATCTTAATGGGAACAAATCTGGATTTCAGACCCATGCATGACCTTGTGATCCGCGGTGGCACCCTCGTCGATGGCACGGGACGTCCGGCGTATACCGGCGACCTCGCGATCGACGGCGATCGTATCGTTCAGGTGGGCGGCAAGGCCGGACCTGGCAAGCGGGAGATCGATGCCACCGGTCAGTTGGTCACGCCGGGATGGGTCGATGTGCACACGCATTACGACGGCCAGGCGACGTGGGATCCGGTGCTGGCCCCCTCGTCCTGGCATGGCGTGACCACGGTTTTGATGGGCAATTGCGGGGTCGGTTTCGCCCCCGTGCGCAAGAAGGATCACGCCTGTCTGATCGATTTGATGGAGGGGGTGGAGGATATTCCCGGCATCGCGCTGGCCGAGGGGCTGCAATGGGACTGGGAATCGTTCCCCGATTACCTCGACGCGTTGGAGCGGCGGGACCGGGTGATCGATGTCGCGGCGCAAATTCCGCATCACCCGCTGCGGGTTTACGTGATGGGCGATCGCGCCGTGCGGCGGGAGAAAGCGACGCCAGCGGACATCGCGGAGATGGGACGCCTCGCCGAGGAGGGGATCAGGGCGGGTGCGTTCGGGTTCACGACGTCGCGCACCGAACAGCATAAGACCACAAGCGGCGATCTGGTGCCGGGCCGCCACGCGGAGGAGCGGGAGCTGTTCGGGATCGGGCGCGGCATGGCCCGTGCGCAAGGCGGGACATTTGGCATGCTGAGCGATTTCGACGATGAAGACAGTGAGTTCGATTGGATTACCCGCATGACCCAGGAAACCGGACGGCCGTTCTGGTTTCTGCTGACGGATCGCAATTCGGATCCGACGCGGTGGAAGCGGTTGATGGGCGGGGTGCGCAAAGCGCGGCATGCGGGGGCGAACGTCACGGCGCAAATCGCGGGCCGTCCGGTTGGGATTATTCTGGGGCTGACGACGTCGCTGACACCGTTCGCGGCGCGGCCGTCCTTCGTGGCATTGAACGGGCTGCCGGCGGCGGAACGGCTGGCGCGGCTGCGCGATCCGGCGGTGCGCGCCCAAATTCTGGGCGAGGACTCATCGGAAAAATTGCTGGCGATCCTGCCGCCGCTGCAACGGCCGATCGCGACGCGGTTCGACCGGCAATACGTGTTGGGGGACACGCCGGATTATGAACCGGAACCGCATCGCTCGATCGCGGCGATGGCGGCGAAGACCAATTTGACGCCCGAGGAATTTTGTTACGACTACCTCACGGGTGAGGATGGCGGGCGGATGCTGTTTTATCCCGTCACCAACTATGTCACCGGGGATCACAGCGTCGTGCATGAGATGATCGCCGATCCCGCGACCATTCTGGGGCTTGGTGATGGCGGGGCGCATTGCGGGCAGATCTGCGATTCCAGTTTGCCGACCTATATGCTGACGCATTGGGCGCGGGACCGGCATCGCGGGCCGAAATTCGGGGTGGAGTTCGTGGTGAAACGTCTCACCAGCGAAACGGCGGATTTCTTTGGGTTCAGGGACCGCGGGCGGTTGGCGCCGGGGATGAAGGCGGATGTGAACGTGATCGATCATGCCCGTCTTCGGCTGCATCATCCGGAAATGCGCTATGATCTGCCGGCCGGTGGCAAGCGGATCGTGCAGCGGGCGGATGGGTATAGCGCGACGATTGTCTCGGGTGTGCCGGTGTTTGAGCATGGCGCGGAAACCGGGGCGCGGCCGGGGAAATTGGTGCGGGCGTGACGCTTCGCGCCGCCGGTCAGGCGGTCGGCCGTTCTGGCCTGGTCATTCCGGTGGCTCCTCGGGCGAGAACGATCCGCAGCCGGTGTGAACGGTCATGCCGACCACGTATTGATGGAAGCGGCGGCGCCATGCCGCGCGGATGCGGTTGATGGTGGTCAGACTCTCGGGGGTGTCGGGTAAGGCGACCTCGAGGATCTTGGTGGATTCCGAGATCGTGGCACGGGTTCTCGGGTTCATCCAGGCGCCCTGACCGTCGAGGACGGTGAAGCCGTTGGGTAAAGCGCGGGTGATGATTTGGTCGCGGAAGGCGCGCCATTCGGGGTCGGTGATCTCGGCGCGGCCGGCGGCGGCGCGGCCGAAATACAGGTCGTAGATGCGCATGGGCTGGCCGGAACCGGCGGGGCAGGCGGTGTTGGCGCAACTGCTGAGGAGAAGAAGGAGGGAAATCTTGAAAAGGGGAGAAGGAAAGATTATCATCTGACCAGATTAGTCAGTAAGGGTTTATGAACATGGTTCCCGTAAAACACC
>JAYVXQ010000222.1:0-5243 GCA_043785025.1 Acetobacteraceae bacterium | reverse complement strand
TATGACCGCGTCGTCGATGGCAAGTTATGCACGATGATCGGTGACGGATCGGCGCGGGTCGGCACGATCGAGCATCTGATGGCGGCCCTGGCGGGTGCCGGCGTCGATAATCTTCTGATTGAACTGGACGGCCCGGAAGTGCCGATCATGGATGGCTCCGCGGCGCCATTCTCCTTTCTGCTGGAATGCGCGGGGATCGTGTCGCTGAACACGCCGCGCAAGGTGATCGAGATCCTGAGCACGGTGCGCGTCACCGACGGCCAGGCCTTCGCGGAATTGCGGCCGTTCGAGCAGTCGCCGCGCGCGTCCGTGCCGACCCTGGATCTGGATGTGTCCATCGATTTCCCCGACGCGGCGATCGGACGCCAGGGTATGCGGCTGCGGCTGACGCCTGAGAGTTTTCGCGCCTCGGTCGCCTCGGCCCGCACCTTCGCCCGCGCCGCCGAGATCGATCAGTTGCGGCAGATGGGCCTCGTTAAGGGCGGCGGTCTGGACAACGCGATCGTCGTCGATGGCGCACGGGTGCTCAATCCCGGCGGGCTGCGGATGGAGCATGAGTTCGCCGCGCATAAGCTGCTGGACGCGGTCGGCGATCTGGCTCTGGCGGGGGCGGCTCTGCATGGCCGCTTCATCGCCAACCGCCCTGGGCACGCGCTGAATAACAAGCTGCTGCGGGCGCTGTTCGCGCGGTCGGCGGCGTGGTCCGATATGGCCCGCGAGACGGAGACGGAGACGGCGGCGGCGGCCTGAACGCGGCCGCTTCGCGCTGGCGTGATGTCGTTTGTCCCTCGCGCGCTTCGCGCTGCCGTGAGCTCGTGGCTCCCTCGCGCGCTTCGCGCTGCCGGGATGTCGCCCCTTCGCGCCGACGCGCGGCGTGATATAAGCGCGCCGATGATCCAGACCCGAGTCTTATGCGCGCCGTTATTATGCCTCGCTTTGCCGCTGTTGAGCGCGTGCGGCGGATCGTCCGACTCGGCGGCGGCCAAGAACGCGCCGGCGCCGCCGGTGGAAATCCTTTATAACAACGGCCTGGATGCGCTGAACACGCGCCGGTTCACCTCCGCCAGCGATCAGTTCCGGTCTTTGGAGCAGAACTACCCATTCTCCTCCTGGGCGGTGAACGCGCAGGTCATGCAGGCCTATTCGCTGTATCTGCAGAACAAATACGCCGACGCGCTTGGCACGCTGGACCGGTTCATCCAATTGCATCCGGCGCATCGCGACATCGCCTATATTTATTACCTGCGCGCGCTGTGTTTTTACGAGCAGATCGCCGATATCCAGCGCGATCAGAAGGGCACGGAACAGGCGATGACGGCGTTGCAGGAGGTGGTGACCCGCTTCCCCAACAGCCCCTACGCCAACGATGCCCGCCTTAAAATCGATCTGTGCCGCGACCATCTGGCGGGCAAGGAGATGGAGATCGGGCGGTATTACCAGAAACAGCATCTGTATCAGTCGGCGATCGGACGCTTCCAGCGCGTGGTCGATGAGTATCAGACCACGGCGCACGTGCCCGAGGCTCTGGCGCGGCTGGTCGAGGTTTATTTGGCCCTTGGATTACGCGAACAGGCGCGCAAGACCGCCTCGGTGCTTGGCTATAACGATCCGGGTAGCGAATGGTATCAGGACAGCTATGACAAGCTGGCGGCGGCGGGGGATGTGGGCGGGGGACTGCCCATGCCGGCGAAACCGTCCGGCGGAATGATCAGCCGTGCCTGGAAAACCTTGTTCTGATGATCTGAAAGGCGCCGCGCGATGCTGACGGCGTTATCGATCCGGGATGTCGTGTTGATCGATCGGCTCGATCTGTCGTTCGGCTCCGGTTTGACCGTTCTGACCGGCGAAACAGGCGCGGGGAAATCGATCCTTCTCGACAGTCTGGGCTTGGCCCTGGGTGCCCGTGCCGAATCGGGGCTGGTGCGCGCGGGCACCGAGCAGGCCAGTGTGGCCGCGTGTTTCACCGTTCCCGACGGGCATCCCGCGCGCGATTTGTTGAGCGAACAGGGAATGGACGCCGAGGACGAGATCGTCTTGCGACGCGTCGTCACCAAAGACGGGCGATCCCGCGCGTTCGTCAACGATCAACCCGCCGGGGTCGCGTTACTGCGGCGGTTTGGCGCTCTGCTGGTCGAGGTGCAGGGGCAGCACGAGCAGATGGGGCTCGCCGATCCCGCCAGTCACGCGATGCTGCTGGACGCGTTCGGGGTCGCGCCCGTGACGTTGGATGCGGTGGCGGCGGGCTGGCGGGCGTGGCGGGAGGCGGAGCGCGCTTTGCAGGCCGCGCGGGCCGCGATCGAGGCGGCGCGGCGCGATGAGGAGTGGCTGCGGCATGCCGTGGAGGAATTATCGGGTCTCGCCCCGCGCGCGGGGGAAGAGGACCTGCTGGCCGCGGAACGCCAGCGGCTGCAACAGAATGAGCGTCAGGCGGAGGCTCTGGCGGCCGCGATCACCGAACTCACGCCCAGAGATCGGCGGGGTGCCTCGGGGCCGGGCGCGGTGATGCGGTCCGCCGCGCGGTTGCTGCAACGCCTGGTGCCCGCGCATCAGGCGGACCAGGTCAATCCGGCGCAGGCGGCGATGTCGGCGCTGGAGCGGGCGGAGGAAGCGCTGGCGGAGGCGGATACGATCCTCAGCCGGCTGGTGACCGAGGTCGACGCCGATCCGCGGTTGCTGGAACAGACGGAGGAGCGGCTGTTCGCGTTACGCGCCATGGGCCGCAAGCACGGTGTGCCCGTCGCCGAACTTTCGGAATTGTTCGATACCTTGTGCGCGCGTCTGGCCGGTCTGGAATCAGGGGAGGCGGCGCTGATCGAGCGGGACCTGGCCGCGCGCACGACCCGGGCGGCTTATGTCGCGGCGGCGGCGGCGCTGACGGAGGCGCGGCTTGCGGCGGCGGACCGGCTGCGCGACGCGGTGATGGTGGAACTGCCACCTCTGCGGTTGGATAAAGCACGGTTTTTCGTCGAGGTGACGGATCTGGCGGAGACCGGTTGGAGTGCCATGGGCCGCGATCGCGTGCGGTTTCTGATCGCCACCAATCCGGGTCAGGATCCAGGGGATTTGGCGAAAATCGCCTCGGGTGGAGAATTATCGCGCTTGATGCTGGCGGTGAAGGTGGTGTTGTCGGCGGGCTCGGTGGTGCCGACCCTGGTGTTCGATGAGGTCGATTCGGGAATTGGCGGGGCGACCGCGGCGTCAGTCGGGGAGCGGCTGGCGCGGGTCGCCGAGGGCGTGCAGGTGCTGGTGGTAACGCACAGCCCGCAGGTGGCGGCGCGCGGGCGGGCGCATTTCCTGGTATCGAAAGCCGCCGAGGGGGCGCGGACGGCGACGACGGTCGCACCGTTGAGTGCGAAGGAACGGCGCGAGGAAATCGCGCGCATGCTGGCGGGCGAAACGATCACCCCGGCGGCGCGGGCGGCGGCGCGGGATCTGTTGGGCCTGGCCGGTTGACCTTAAGACGGATGAAAGATGGAGGGATGCCATGAGCACGGACACATCGCGTTGGGATGGGCAATCGCCGATCCGGTATCCCGATCCCGATGTCATCGCGTTGGATCCGCGGTTTCATCGTTTGGTGCTTGGCAATGCCGGGATCGAGCGGATCGCGACCGGGTTTCGTTTCACCGAGGGACCGGTATGGTTCGGCGATGGCCGGTATCTGCTGTTCAGCGACATTCCCAATGACCGTATGATGCGCTGGGATGAAACCACCGGCGGGATCAGCGCGTTTCGCGCGCCGTCGCATTATGCGAACGGCAATACGCGCGACCGTCAGGGCCGGTTGATCACCTGCGAACATGACACACAGCGTCTGACGCGGACCGAATATGACGGAACCATCACGATCCTGGCGGACACATTCGAGGGCAAGAAGCTGACTGGTCCGAACGATGTCGTGGTGAAATCCGATGGCAGTATCTGGTTTTCCGACAACGGCGCGGGCATCCGCGGCAATTACCTCGGCCATACCGCGGCGCAGGAGCATCCGTTCCGGGTGTATCGGCTGGATCCGGCGTCGGGGGTGCTGACCGTCGTGGCGGCGGAAATGCAGCGGCCCAACGGGCTGGCGTTTTCGCCGGATGAATCGCGGCTTTACGTGGTGGATACGCCGGTCACGGGAGATAAAACGACCTGGGTTTTCGATGTCGAAGGTGCCAAGACGTCGAACGGGCGAGAGTTTTTCAACGCGATGCCGGGATGGGCCGATGGCATCCGGGTCGATGTGCATGGCAATGTCTGGTGCGGATTCTCGGGTGGGCCGGCGGATGACGGGGTGGCCGTGTTCGCGCCCGATGGCGTGCTGATCGGCCGCATTCTGCTGCCGGAACGTTGCGCGAATGTGTGCTTTGGCGGGGTGAAACGCAACCGGCTGTTCATGGCGGCCAGCCAGTCGGTTTACGCCCTGTATGTTGAGACACAGGGCGCGCCCGGAGGGTAGCGGATCAGACCGTGATCGGTTCAGGTTGACCCGGTCACGGCCTGAATTTTGTTGGTCGAGGGCGATTCACGCTTCAGGTTTGGAGGCAACCTGAAGCGATCGCGCTCTAACCGCCGAAAGCCTGATCCCACGGCTCGGGCAGCATGCGGTAGCCGCCGTTGCCATCGCGTACCAAATGCGCGAAGCCCGGAAAATGCACGTGCATCCCCGCGATCAGTTCCCGGTCGGTCGCGACCATGTCGAAGACGTGCTTGCGGCTGGCGGCGGCGGCGTGCGGATCGGTGTCGAATTCAATCGTCACCTCGGGCCGCGGGACCTGGATTTCCGGGACGTGGATGGTGTCGCCCCAGATCAGCAACGAATCCTTGCCCGAAGTGACGCGATAGCCGCAATGGCCGGGCGTATGGCCATGCATGAGGACCGAGGTGACGCCGGGGAAAACCTCGGTCGCTTTGGAGAACGTCCGCATTTGGTTGTGATACGGCGCGATTTGTTCGCGGGCGCATTGGAAATACATTTTCCGCGCCCGCTCGGCCGCGCGGCTCATCGCACCGTCGTCTTGCCAGTGTTTCGGCTCGTTCTCGTGCACCACCAGCTCGGCGTTGGCAAAGAATTTGGCGCCGGTTTTCGGGTCGGTGAGGCCGGCGGAATGATCCGGGTGCATATGGGTCAGGATGACCGTGTCGATATCGGCGCAATCGACGCCGGCGGCTTTCAGATTTTGTTGCAACTTGCCAGCGGTCGGCAGCAGATAATCGCCCGAGCCGGTTTCCATCAACGCGAGGCGTCCGGCGTTGTAAAT
>JAYVXQ010000221.1:0-5249 GCA_043785025.1 Acetobacteraceae bacterium | reverse complement strand
GCGCCGGGTTGGCGGGCGGCGGCGCGCGAAACCAATAAGGATACCGACGGCCGTTGGCCCATCGAAGATGGGTCAACATTAAGGGCCGTTGGTATGAGACCATGACAACGAAAGTCACCACATTTCCATTGAGGCTGCCGCTGTCGCTTCGGGCGGAGATCGAAAAACTCGCCGCGGCCGATGGCACCAGCATGAACCAATTTCTGGTCATGGCGGCCGCGGAAAAAATGTCCGCGATCCGCACCGCCGAGTCCTTTTTCGCCGCGCGCCGCGCTGACGCCGATCCAGCGGCGGCGATTCGGTTTCTGACGCGCCCTGACGGTGAGCCACCGCGTCAAGGGGATGAGGTCGACTGATCCGTCAGGCTTTCCCCACCACCACCCGCCGCGGCGTCATCGGCGCCGCCGGAATTTCGCTCAGATCCACCGCCGGCATCGCCATCGGCAATTCCTTCAGCACCGCGTTCGCGAGTTCGTTATACCGGTCAAAACACCGCCGCAGCCGTCCGCGCCAGACCGGGATGCCGCCATTGGCGTGCAACTCATAAACCGACTCCCGCGCGTCCAACGACGATCCCACGTGATCCCACGCCATTTGCAACAAAGCGGCCCGCTGCGCCGCCGTATAACCTCCCCCGCCAAACGACTCCTCCAACCCCGCGCCGACCACGTCCGACAGCAAATCTGTGTCGGAAGGCGCCACGATCATCGACGAACCCGGCAAAATTCGGAGCGTTTCCGTCAGCCGCTGCCGCGCCTTCAGCATCGCGATGCTGCCGACCGAAATATGTTTATGGTTGGGGTAGCAATACCCTTCCGGCGTGAACGACGGATCCAGCTCCGCCGCGACGATACAACTTCGCACCGTCTGCACATCGGCGATCATATCGACCAGCATCTCGATCGTCGGCGGTTGCCGCGCGAGCCCCATCGCATCCGCCAACGCGAGGCCCAATCCCAACGCGAACTCGCCCTTCGACAGCCAGCAATACAATTGATGCCAGAACAGCCAGCGCGCGATCGGATCGACATTCGCGTCCAAATGAAACAATCGATTGTTCGGAACGAACACATTGTCCAGCCACATCTGCCCATCCAGCTCATCGTTGCGGCCAGACAATGGGCTCATGAACGGACGCGGATCGCGCGCCGAGGTTTTCCGGCACAATACGGTCACGCCAGGCGCGTTGATCGCGACGACGAAGGTCAATCGATGCCCGTCATGCTCGCAGTTGGAGTTGGCCCCGACATAGGCGTCCTCGGCGTAGGCCGGACTGGTGAACATCCCGACCTTGCCGCTGACATAAAGCCCTTTCGGCGTTTCCTTCACCACGCGCAGCGCGCCGCGCTCCGCCGGATCGGGCCGCATCCGCGCGCCGATCGTCGCCTGACCCGAGGAAAATGTCAGAAACCGCCCGCTGGCGGCGATCTCGCGGCGATACGCCTCCGCGTTTTCGATCTCACCCGGATATTTCCCATAGGCGCGCACCGCCGTCTCGACGCCCAACGCGATCAGATGGCCATAGGCCGGAGTGTGCGTGATATTCCCCGCGTTGATGAAGGTCGTCGCGGAGAAACTCCGCCCCAACGCCCGCAAATCGTCCGCCGCGCGCGGCAGGCAAGCCCAGATGGGGGAACCATCGGGACGCAGCAGCGTCTCCCGCCACGCCGGATCGGTGTGCCGGTCGTACCAGAGTATATACTCGCCAACCATCGCCGCGGTGGCGGGATGGGTCGTGACGTCCGCCACCAGACCGTCATTCATGACCCAGACGCGGCGGCCATCCCGTAAAGCGGCCCGGTAATCAGCGCCCGTACGCATCGTTGGCTCCCCTGAATATCTTTGCGGCAGTGTCTCGCCATTTCCCACGCCTGTCATCAGCGGCCACGAAGGAGTGGGGCGATGGTTTTCATCGAAAAATTTCACCATTTCGCCAATTTTTATTTATCTGGCAATAGAATTAGGATCACGTCCGTTGGCCGCCGGGATGCGCGGCAGGGGCCGAAAACCCATGCCGCGCCATGCGGCGGTCAGCCCAGACAGTTTGAAAGGACAAGACATGGCGGCGCTCAAGGGAAGCAAAACCGAAGGCAATCTGAAGGACGCGTTCGCGGGCGAATCGCAGGCCAACCGGCGTTATCTGTACTTCGCGCAGAAGGCGGACGTGGAAGGCTACAACGACGTCGCGGCGGTGTTCCGCTCCACCGCGGAAGGTGAGACCGGCCACGCGCACGGCCATCTCGAAGACCTCGAAGCGGTTGGCGATCCGGCGACCGGCCTGCCGATCGGCCCCACGGCGAAAAACCTCGCCTCCGCCGTGGCGGGTGAGACGCATGAATACACTGATATGTATCCTGGCATGGCCCGCACGGCCCGCGAGGAAGGCTTCGAGGAAATCTCCGACTGGTTCGAAACCCTGGCGAAGGCGGAGCGTTCACACGCCGGCCGCTTCACCAAGGCGCTGAACGAACTCGGCTGATCGATCCCCCGGTTCCCTTGTCCACCCGGACGGGGGAACCGGATTTCATGACGACATTGAAAGAGAGCCCGATGCGTGAAGGCAGCCTCGACGCGCCAACCCGCCACCCCTTGGCGTGGCGCGAGGAGTCGTTCTACGACGCAACGGAGATTGAGAAAGAACTGCGCCGCGTCTTCGATATCTGTCACGGTTGCCACCGCTGCTTCAATCTGTGCGATGCATTTCCGCGGCTGTTCGATCTCGTCGACGCCTCCCCGACCGAGGAGCTGGATGGCGTCAAAAGTGAGGACTTCAAGCCCATCGTCGACGCCTGCACGCTGTGCGACATGTGCTTCCTGACGAAATGTCCGTACGTGCCGCCGCATGAATTCAACCTGGATTTCCCGCATCTGATGCTGCGTTACCGCGCGATGGAGGAAAAACAGGGAAAGGTGTCGTTCGTCGACCGGCAACTCGCGGCAACCGACCGCAACGGCAAACTCGCCTCCCTTGTCGCACCCCTCGCCAATTGGGCGACCGCGCGCGACAACACGACCGTGGGACCGCTGCTGCGCAAAGCGGCCGATTTTCATCCCGACGCTGAACTGCCGAAATTCACCGCGCACAAAATGACCTCGGCCACCGCCCCCGTCGTGAACCGCGGGGCCCCCGCGTTCGGCCGCAAAGCAGTTCTGTACGCGACCTGCTTCGGCGATTACAACAATCCGCATATCGGCGCCGATCTGCGCGCCGTGCTGGCGCTGAACGGCGTGGAAACCGAGGTATTGCAACCCAAATGCTGCGGCATGCCGCTGCTGGAGCAAGGCCGCATCGCCGAGGTCGCCGCGAATGCCGCTGTCGTCGCGGAAGCCTTCGGCCCCTGGATCGACAAAGGCTATGACGTTATCGCTTTGGTGCCGTCCTGTGCGTTGATGTTGAAATTCGAATGGAAGCTGATCCTGCCGGGCGATCCCGCGATCGAGAAACTGTCGAAAGCCACCTTCGACATCAGCGAATACATCGTCGACATCGCGAAAAAAGAAGGCCTCACACCCGGCATGCAACCGGTGCCCGGCACCCTGTCTGTGCATATGGCATGCCATGCGCGAGCCCAGAACATGGGCCAAAAAGCCGCCGAGATGCTGCGCCTGATCCCCGATGCCGACGTCAAGGTGATCGAGCGTTGCTCGGGCCATGGCGGGTCCTGGGGCTTCAAGAAAGAATGGTTCGATATCGCGATGAAAATCGGCCGTCCGGTGGCGCGTCAGGCCGCCGCCAACGGTCCCGGCTACGTGATGTCGGAATGTCCCCTCGCCGGCGTGCACATCGCGCAGGGGATCGAGAAACAAACCGCCGAGGGGCCGAAACCCGAACTGGTGTCGCACCCGGTGCAACTGCTCGCCCGCGCCTTTGGAATGGGAACTGGATCATGACCGCATCGCGCGCTTTGACTTTGGACGATATCCTGCCGCCGGCCGAATACGCGCGGACGCGCAAGGAATGGAAGCAGAAGATCGGCGCGCTCAAGCGTGACCGGCGCATCGCGGTCGGCCCTTACGTCACCTTCTATTTCGAAAGCCACGACACCATGTGGCTGCAGGTGCAGGAGATGATCTACATCGAAAAAGGCGGGGCGGCGCAGGCGCCCGACGAACTCGCCGCGTATAATCCGCTCATCCCGAATGGGTCGGAATTATCCGCGACCTTTATGATCGAAATCGACGATCCAATCCGCCGCAAGAACGTTCTCGACGGCTTGGGCGGGATCGAGGGCGCCGCGTTCCTGCGCATCAACGGTGAGACGATCAAGGGCACGCCGGAAGCGGACCAGGATCGCACCACGGCGGATGGCAAGGCGTCGTCGGTGCAGTTCGTGCATTTTCCCTTCACGCCAGCCCAGATCGCCGCGTTCAAAAGCATGAACGGCGACCTCATCCTCGGCTTCGCGCATCCGCATTATGGTCACATGGCGTTGGTGCCGGACGCGGTGCGCGCGGCGCTGGCGACCGATTTCGCATAGCGAGCGCTATTTCGTCGCTTTCTCCACGGCGGCGAAATCGATCGAGGTCAGGAATTGCTTCAACACGTCCTCGGGCTGTCCCTGACCCTCGACCCGCACCAGCACCCGGTCGGCGACGATCGCGGTGAAGGAGCCGTCGTCCTTCATGTAAATCGTGCGCCGTCCGTTGATGATCTGCGTGCGCGCGCCCGCCATCGCCGCGAAGCCGCTGGTCGCGAAGGTCGTCATCACCTGCAGCAAGGGTGAGTCCGAAAGGATCGACATTTTCACCATGGAGCCGCCTTTGTGATACTCCCGGCTGGCGCCCGCGCCGCCGACCATCGCCATGCCCGACGAAATGGTTTCCACCGCATCCGCCGTCCAGCCTTTCGGCGGCGCGGGCAGCAACAGACCGTAGGCATCGGCGCGTTTCTGCCGCATGAGGCTCGTCGCCGCCTCCAATCCCGCGATCGCGGTGGGCATGTCCTTGCGGGCATAGGCGGCGAGTGCCTCGTTGATCTGGTCGGTGACGTCGTCGGCCCATGCGGGCTGAACCAGGCCAAAACTGATACAGACAGCGATCGCGAAACGAGATGGGTTCATGGGATGACCTCCGGGCGGTAGTGTTTCGATTGAGGGATGGGGCGTCAAGGGAATTGGGCTCGGCCCAAACCCGCCAGGGAGCGCTGCTCCCTGTACCCTCGCCAAGGAGCGAGCTCCTTGGAACCTGTCCGTGGGAGGTTTCTGGGTGGGGGGCCGATCGTGACGGTACAACACCCGTGTCGCCCCCCC
>JAYVXQ010000220.1:0-16108 GCA_043785025.1 Acetobacteraceae bacterium | reverse complement strand
GTGCGCAACCAGGTGCACATCATCGATCTGCAGCAAACCGTGCCGATGCTGGACCGCGCGCTGCGGGCCGTGCGCGACGTGACCGCCGCCGGTGGCCGAGTGCTGTTCGTCGGCACCAAGCGCGCCGCCGCTGAATATGTCGCCGACAGCGCCAAGCGTTGCGGCCAATATTACGTCAATCACCGTTGGCTCGGCGGCACGCTGACCAACTGGAAGACCATCACCGGTTCGATCAAGCGGTTGCGCCAGATCGAGGAAATGGTCGCGGGCAACACCTCCGGCCTGACGAAAAAAGAAATCCTGAACATCACCCGCGACCAGGAGAAGCTGGAGCGCGCTCTGGGTGGGATCAAGGAAATGGGCGGGCTGCCGGACATCCTGTTCATCATCGACACCAACAAAGAAAAATTGGCGGTCGAGGAAGCGACGAAACTCGGCATCCCGGTCGTCGCGGTGCTGGACAGCAATTCCGATCCCTCCGGCGTGACGTTCCCGATTCCCGGCAATGATGACGCGATCCGCGCCATCACCATGTATTGCGATCTGATCGCGGGCGCGGTGCTGGATGGGATTTCGGCGGAAATGTCCGCCTCGGGCGCCGATATCGGCGCGCGGGCAGAGCTGCCGCCGGCTGAACTCGCGGCCGAAGCGAACGCCTGAGCGGTTCCCCCGTTCGCGGGGGAGACCTTTGGAGCCGTCCGATCTCAGACCCCGCGCGGGGTCTGGGTTCCGGGCCAGGTTGACCGGTAAGCGTGAGCGTGTTCTCGCCTCGGGGCGCGCTTTCTGTCTGGAGAAGCGATATGGCTGAAATCACCGCCGCATTGGTAAAAGACCTGCGCGACAAGACTGGCGCGGGCATGATGGATTGCAAGAAAGCTCTGATCGAGGTCGCCGGCGACGTCGAAGCCGCGATCGATTGGCTGCGCAAGAAGGGCCTCGCCGCCGCCGCGAAGAAGTCCGGGCGGATCGCGTCAGAGGGGTTGGTTGGAGTTGCCTCCGCACCCGGCCGCGCCGCCGTGGTCGAGGTCAACGCCGAGACCGATTTCGTCGCGCGCAACGAGACGTTCCAGGGGTTCGTCGAGACGGTGGCGAAGCTGGCGCTGGAGATTGGCGACAATCTGGACGCGCTGAAGGCGGCGCCGTTCCCGGGCTCGGGCCGCACGGTCGAGGAAGAGCTGACCCACATGGTCGCCACCATCGGCGAGAACATGAGCCTCCGCCGTGCCCAGGTGCTGAGCGTGGAGAAGGGGGTCGTGGCGGCCTATGTGCATTCGGCGTTGAAGCCGGGTTTGGGCAAGATCGGCGTGATCGTCGCCATCGCGGGCGAGAGCGAGGTCGACGTGCTGAACCATCTCGGCCGTCAGGTCGGCATGCATGTGGCGGCGACGCGGCCGGATGCGCTGGATATCTCGGGCGTCTCGGCTGAATCGCTGGAGCGGGAAAAGGCGGTGCTGACCGAGCAGGCGAAGGCCTCGGGGCGTCCTGACGCCGTGATCGCGAAGATGGTCGAGGGCCGGGTTCAGAAGTTCTACGAGGAAGTGGCGCTGCTGGAGCAGGTGTGGGTGCATGACGGCAAAAGCCGGGTGAAGGCGATCGTGAAGGACGCCAACGCGTCGATCACCGGGTTCGCGCGATTTGCGTTGGGCGAGGGGATCGAGAAGCCGAAAGAGGACTTCGCCGCCGAGGTCGCCGCCACGGCGGGCACGCAACCGCATGCCTGAACCTCGCGTGCTGCCCGCGCGTATGGGCGACCGGCTGATCGTGGCGCTGGATGTGCCCACGATCGCCGGCGCGCGCGAGATGGTGGCGCGGTTGGATGGCGTCGTGACGTTCTTCAAGGTCGGGCTGTGGCTGGCGTTCGCCGAGGGTGTGGACGGGCTGCTGCGCGATCTGACCGCGTCGGGGAAGAAGGTGTTCCTCGACGCCAAGATGTACGACATCGGCCGGACCGTGGAGGAAGGCGTGGCGCGCGCGGCCGACCGCGGCGTCAATATTCTGACCGTGCATGGCGACGCGCGGATCATGGAGGCGGCTGTAAAGGGGAAAGGCTCCTCATCCCTGAACATTTTCGCCATCAGCGTGCTGACGAGCCTGGATGACGCGGCGTTGAAAGAGATGGGTTACGCGCTGACGGCGCGGGACTTGATCCATATGCGGGCGAAACAAGCGGTTCAATATGGCTGCGACGGGATTATCGCCTCGGCGGCGGATGATCCCAATGAATTGCGGCGGATCGCGGGGTCAGATCGGCTGCTGATTGGGACGCCGGGGATTCGCGGCGCGGATGAGCCGTCGGACGATCACGCGCGATTGGCGACTCCGGGGGCGGCGATCGCGCGGGGATCGGATTATTTGGTGGTCGGGCGGCCGATCGTCGCGGCGGCGGATCCGGCGGCGCGGGCGGCGGCGATTATCGCGGAGATGGAAGTGGGGGTCGAATAGTGCTTTAAAAATGGGGAGAGGTGGGTTATGTAATACTGGAGTTGGGTTTTGTATTACCGAGGCGTGCCATGACCACCAACGTCACAAGCAAGGGCCAGGTCACCATCCCTAAACCGGTCCGCGACCGGATGGGGATCGGCACTGGCGATCGCATTGAATTTGAGTTCGGCCCTGATGGCAGCATCGTTTTGCTCAAGGTCTCTGGCCCAAAAAAGCCCAGTCGATTTGATGCGTTCAGGGGGTGGGCGGGAGAGGGGATGACGACGGATCAGATCATGGCGTTGACCCGGGGCGAGACCAAGGCGTGACGCTGATCGATACCAACGTTCTGTTGGATATCGTCACCGCCGACCCGGTTTGGGCTGATTGGTCGATCAGACAATTGGACGCCGCCGCGTTGCGTGGTCCTCTGGCGATCAACGATGTCGCTTATGCCGAGATGTCGGTGCGGTTTGCACGGATCGAGCGATTGGATGATTTTCTGACCGGCGCGGAGATCTTGCTGACGTCGATCCCACGGCCGGCGCTTTTTCTGGCGGCCAAGGTGTTTCAGCAATATCGGGCGGCGGGGGGCACCCGCACCGGCGTATTGCCGGATTTCTTCATCGGCGCGCATGCGGCGGTGGTGGATGTGCCGCTGTTGAGCCGGGATACACGGCGTTACGGCGCCTATTTTCCAACATTGCGGTTGATCGCGCCGTCATCGAGCGGGCCGTAGACCCAGATCCTCGGAAAAGCGCAGCAGATATCCATCGGGGTCCTGCACCAGGAACTCGCGGCATCCGGTTTCCTGATCTCCGGCGCGATACCAGGCGTCCTCGGCGCCGCGGAACAGCGGCCAGTTGGCGGCGGCGAGGCGGTTCAGGATGGGCGCGATCGCCGCCACGTGAAACTGGAAATTGATACCTCGGCCGAAAGGCCGTTCGGGGGAAGCGGTTTCCCAGTGTCCGTTGCGCCGGCAGAGCATGATTTGCGCCGTGAGGCCATCGCCGGGCCATTGCAGGTAAGCGAAGCCGTTGTCGGGCCGGTCATAGGCGACCATGAAGCCAAGCACGTCGCACCAGAACCGCAGACTGACATCGATGTCCGTCACGTCCAGTTCGGGCACCAGTGGCGCGAACCCGCCGGCGGGAAGAGCCATCTGGCTAATCGTCGTCGTGGTTGGTTCGCCGCAACAAAACCTCCCGCTTGCCGACATGGTTGGCGGGACCGACCATGCCTTCCTTTTCCATCTGCTCGATCAGTTTCGCGGCGCGGTTATAGCCGATGTTCAGATGCCGCTGGATGAAGGACGTCGTCGCCTTGCCTTCGCGGGCCACCAGATCGACAGCCTGGTCGAACAGGCCTTTTTCGCCGTCACCCGAACCGGTGATGCCGGAGATCAGCGGTTCCTCGTCCTTGTCGACGGGTTCGGTGACCTCGTCCAGATAAACCGGTTCGCCCTGTTCGCGCAGGAATGCGACGACGCGTTCGACTTCCTCATCCGAAACGAAGGGACCGTGCACGCGGGTGATGCGCCCGCCGCCCTGCATGAACAGCATGTCGCCCATGCCCAGAAGCTGTTCCGCGCCTTGCTCGCCAAGGATGGTGCGCGAGTCGAATTTGGAAATCACCTGGAACGAAATCCGGGTCGGGAAATTCGCCTTGATGGTGCCGGTGATGACGTCGACCGAGGGCCGTTGCGTCGCCATGATGACGTGAATGCCGGCGGCGCGTGCCATTTGTGCCAGGCGTTGGACCGCGGCCTCGATCTCTTTTCCCGCGACCATCATCAAATCGGCCATTTCGTCGACGACGACGACGATGAAGGGCAATGGTTCCAGCGCCAGCGGCTGATCTTCGAACGTGGGGCGTCCGGTTTCTGAATCGAAGCCGGTTTGCACGCGGCGCGTCACGACCTCGCCCTTGCGGCGGGCGTCCTCGACGCGCTCGTTATAGCCGCCGATGTTGCGCACACCCAATGAACTCATGGAGCGGTAGCGCCGTTCCATCTCCCGCACGACCCATTTCAGGGCGGTGACGGCCTTGGCGGGCTCGGTCACGACCGGGGCCATCAGATGCGGGATGCCGTCATAGATCGACAGTTCCAGCATCTTCGGATCGATCATGATCAGGCGGCATTGATCGGGCGAGAGCCGGTACAGCAACGACAGAATCATCGCGTTCACGCCGACGGATTTGCCGGACCCGGTGGTGCCCGCGATCATCAGATGCGGCATCCTCGCGAGGTCGGCGACCACGGCCTGGCCCGCGATGTTCTTGCCCAGGGCGATCGGCAGCCGGGCGGAGCTTTTGCGCAGTTCGTCGCTGGAAATGATCTCGCTCAGGAATACCGTATCGCGCTTGGCGTTCGGCACCTCGATCCCGATCACGTTGCGGCCGGGTACGGTCGCGATTCGGACGGCCGTGACCGACAGGCTGCGCGCGACGTCGTCGGCGAGGCCGATCACGCGGGCGCTGCGGATGCCGGCGTCGGGTTCCAGTTCGTACATCGTCACGACCGGGCCCGGTTTGATATCGACGATGACGCCCTTCACGCCGTAATCGCCAAGCACCTTGATCAGCAGGCGGGCATTGCCTTCCAGCGCTTCCCGGCTTGGGCCCGCCATGGTTTGTTGCGGGGGCGGATGCAGCAACGACAACGGTGGAAAGCGCCATCCCGCATCCTGCAATTCCAATTTTCCCTGGGCGTTTTCGCTGCCGCGGGGTTTGGCGCGCGGCGGGCGGGGGACGGCGAGGCGCGGTTCGGTCAGCGTGGCGGGGTAGATGTCTTCGTCCCGGACGGGCGCGGGTGGCTGGTATTGAATGGGATACGCGGGTTCATCCACTGGCGCTTCGCGATGCGCCCTCTGGGCCACGGGCGGACGCGTCGGGGTGCCAGCGCGGCGCCACGGAAATTTTCGCAGCGAGGCGGGCCACCGGAACGCCGTGGGCCCTTGCAGCGACAGCGGCAAACCGAACGACATCCAGCGCCAGCCGGAGCGGCTGCCACGCGCCGTCACGACCGCCGCGTCACGCGCCGCGCGGCCGGCCGAATGCCATTCCGCCACCGTCAGGCCCAACGCCATGATGGTCAGCAGGATGGCGAGGAACAGGCCGCCAACCCAGGTCAGGGCCTCGCCCGCTGGTCCAGCGAAATGTTTGCCGGTTCGCAAAGCCGCCTCGGCCAGCAGATGACCGGAGGCGCCGCCGGGTCCGGCCAGGGTTGGCCAGGCGGCTTTGCCGGGAGCGGCCAGGGAGGCGAGCACCCCGGCGCAGAACGGGATCGCCGCCAGCAGAGACGCGAGGCGCACGGCGACCGACCCCAGCCCGCGCCGCGATACCAGCCGCCAGGCCCAAACCAGCAGGGTCACTCCGGGCAGCGCCGAGGCGATGCCGAAATTCTGCAGCAACAGGTCGGACACCAAAGCGCCCAGGGGACCGACGAGATTGTGGGTGGCGCGCGAGGAGGCGGTATTGAGTGAGGGATCGTGCGGATCGTAGGAGCCAAGCGCCACCAGCAATCCGAGGCCCGCCAGCGCCAAGGCCAGGCCGAGAAACTCGGGCGTGTAACGCCGGGGTGTGGCGGGGCGGCGCGCGGGCACGGTAGCGCGATTGGCCCCCGCTCGCGTTGAAGTTCCCCTGGTGGTTGAACCCATGTCTCGTGCCGCCCGATGCTGACGTGGTGGTTCCGGGGTCTCGCGGGGTGTCCTCGCGCGGTCCGAATCCGGATATACAATCCCATCATAGTCAATCTCGGCTGGATTCTCAATGGGTTAAAAGGCCCAGTTGAACTGGATACCAGGTTGTCGTTGTTGACGGGATTGGGGAGGTTTCGCGATGCGATCGCACCACGCCCGGATTGGTTGGCTGATCGCCTGTTACGGGTTTTTGTATCTGCCGATCGTGTTTCTGGTTGGCTTCAGTTTCAACGATGCCCGTTCGGTGACCGCGTGGTCGGGGTTTTCGTGGCGTTGGTATGGCGTGCTGTTTCACGATCCCGTGATGGCGCGCGCGGCGTGGTTGTCGTTGCGGATCGCGGTTGTCTCGGCGTCTTTGGCCTTGGTGGTGGGCACGGCGGCGGGGATGATTTTGGCGAGGGCCGGCCGGTTTCGTGGCCGCGGTCTGTTCACGGCGGCGTTGTTCGCGCCTTTGGTGTTGCCCGAGGTGATCACGGGCCTCGCGTTGTTGCTGCTGTTCGTGGTGTCGCGCCGGTTTACCGGGTTTCCGGCCGAACGCGGGGTGGGGACGGTCACGGTGGCGCATGCCTCGATCGCGGTCGCCTATGTCGCGGTGATCGTGCGGGCGCGGCTGGTGGATCTGGATCCGGCGGTGGAGGATGCGGCGGCGGATTTGTATGCGCCGCCGTGGCGGGTGTTCTGGTTGATCACGATCCCGTTGCTGGCGCCGGCGTTGCTGTCGGGGTGGCTGCTGGCGTTCACTTTGTCGCTCGACGACGTGGTCATCGCGAGTTTCGTGAGCGGGCCCGGCGCGTCGACTTTGCCGATGGTGGTGTTTTCGGCGACGCATTTGGGTGTGACGCCGGAGATCTATGCGCTGGCGACGGTGATCGTGGGGTTGGTTGGCGGTGGGCTGGCGATCGTGGGGTGGGGGCGGTCGCGGCTGAAGGGCGGCTGAAATATCAGTCAGGCATCACGCCGGTGTATACCGCGCGCGGGCGGATCAGGCCGCCGTTTTCCCGCTGTTCCAGCGCGTGCGCGATCCATCCCACGATGCGGCCCAGGGCGAAAAGGCCGAACGCGGCGCCCTCGGGTAAATGAAGGAAGCGGCGCAACACCACCAGGGCGAAATCGATGTTGGGCCGCAGGCCGGTCAGCGTTTCCACTGTCCGCACCAAATCATGTGCTCGGGGGAAGCGCGGCAGGATGCGGGCCAGTAAGGCCGCGGCGCGGACGTCTCCGTCTGGATACAAGGGATGGCCGAAGCCGGGCACGAGATCGCCGGCCGCCAGCAGACGGCGCAAATTGGGCGCGATCTCGTCGTGTTCCATGCCGCGGCAGAATCGTTCCACGCGCGCGGTCATGCCGCCATGGAGGCCGCCGCTCAGGGCCGCGAGACCGCCGATCACCGCCGCCCGCGCGCTGGCCCCGGTCGAGGCGACGCAGCGCGCGGTGAAGCCCGAGGCGTTCAGTTCATGATCCGCGCACAAGACCAGCGCCATGCGCACGAGGTCGGCGCCGCTTTGGTTCAGCCGCCAGGCCGCCGCCAATTGCTGATGGATTGGCTTGGCCATGGGCGCGATGTCCGCCACGACGCCCGCCATGATCCGTGCCAGGTGGCCGCAGCCGCGCGCGAGCCGGTCGGGATCGGTTTGCCAGGACGCGGTCGGGTCGTCTTCGGTCGCGGCGGCGAACAGCGGCAGCAGCGCCTCGTCGCGCGGACCGGTCGTGTAATGCGGTGACAGCGCGATGAGCGCGGGCGGCATGGGCGGAGGATCGGGTGGGAAGGCGGCGGCCTGGGGCAGGCGCCATAGCAGCGCCGCGGCGGATTCCAGGTTCATGGTTTGTGCCAACACGATCGCGTCGCGACCGCGATAATAGAGTTGGCCGTCCCGGATCAGGGTGATCGCCGATTCCAGCACCGGCGTGCCCCAGTCCAGCGCGGCCTTCGCCACATCCTTGGGCCGCCGCCCGCGTTTGCGCGCGAGGCCCAATCGCGCGACCGCGTTTGCGTCATAACGGCGCTGGCGCGGGTCCGGTCCGTCATGGGCGCGCAACAGACCGCGACTGACATAGGCATAGAGCGTTTGCCGCGACACGCCGAGGTGCTTTGCCGCCTCCGCGGCCGTTAGAAAGTCCGTCATGCCGGCCTCATATATTGATCAACATAATCAAGATTGACGATTAATACAAAATGAGCCGTTATGGAAGCCGTCGCAACGCCGGAGAACACGCCATGCCCGCGCGGGAATTTTTAGAGACCATATGGGGAACGATCGGTGGCGCGGCCGCGCTGACATCGTCGGTGACAATGACCGGGGAGGGCGCTTTGCCCTCGGCCTTCGCGGTCACCGATCTCGCCACCGCCAGCATCGGCGCGGCCGGTCTGGCCATCGCGGAGTTAATCGCCGCCGGACGCGGGCACGCTGGCCGGGTCACGGTCGATCGCCGGCTCGCCTCGTTCTGGTTCGGCTGGACGCTGCGGCCCGACGGCTGGAGCCCGCCGCCCGCCTGGGATCCGATCGCGGGGGATTACCTGGCGCGGGATGGCTGGATCCGGCTGCACACGAACGCGCCGCATCACCGCGCGGCCGCTTTGGCGGTGCTGTTGTGTCCGGCCGAGAAGGACGCGGTGGCCGCGGCCGTCTTGCAATGGACCAAGGACGATCTGGAAGCCGCGGTGGTGGCGGGAGGCGGCTGCGCGGCGGCGATGCGCGATCTTCGCGCGTGGACGGATCATCCACAGGGCAGGGCGTTGGCGTCGGAGGATCTGGTGTGGCGGGAGGCGCGCGATCCGGCGCCGCCATGGGCTTTACCGAATGCGGACCGGCCTTTGCGGGGGGTGAAGGTGCTTGATCTGACCCGGGTGCTCGCGGGTCCGGTGGCGACCCGGTTCCTGGCGGGGTTTGGCGCCGATGTGCTGCGGATCGATCCGCCGGACTGGGACGAGGCCGGCGTGATCCCCGAGG
Organism: Acetobacteraceae bacterium; assembly: GCA_043785025.1. Classification (GTDB taxonomy): domain Bacteria; phylum Pseudomonadota; class Alphaproteobacteria; order Acetobacterales; family Acetobacteraceae; genus Rhodopila. Next base: position 7,038 of record JAYVXQ010000220.1, on the reverse strand, counting down.
TCACGTTGGGCAAACGCTGCGCCCGCCTCGATCTGCGTCAGCCCGCGGCGCGGCGTGTGCTTGAGGGGTTGCTGTCCCAGGCTGACATTCTGGTGCACGGGTATCGGCCGGAGGCGCTGGCGCGGATGGGCCTGGACGCCGGGGCGCGACGGCGGATCCGGCCGGGTTTGATTGATGTCTGCCTCGACGCCTATGGCTGGACGGGTCCCTGGCGTCAGCGGCGCGGTTTCGACAGCCTGGTGCAAATGAGCACGGGGATCGCGGCCGAGGGGATGCGGCATTATGGCGCGGATAGACCGACGCCGCTGCCGGTGCAGGCGGTGGATCACGCGACCGGATATTTGCTGGCGGCCGCCGCGATCCGCGGTCTGACGGAACGGCTGACCACGGGACTGGGGTCGGAGGCGCGGGCCTCGCTGGCGCGGACGGCCGGTTTGCTGACGGCGGCGGGTGCGGGAGATACCCGGCCGTTGGCCGCGGTCATCGACGCGGATTTCAGTGACATGCCGGAAGCGACGTCCTGGGGTCCGGCCCATCGGATGCGCCCGCCGCTGGTGGTCGAGGGCGCGGCGATGATCTGGGATCGGCCCGCGACCGCGCTCGGGACCGCTGACCCGGATTGGCTGTGGCGCCAGAGCGTTATCCGATCAGGTGGCCACACCTGATCGGATAACGATGCTCGCCAAAACAAATACGTAGAGCGGGTTCCGTGAGCCAACGCGATCGGAAACCGCGCTAGCGACCTGGCGTGCCGGTCTGACCGTCCAGAGCGCGCCGCAACGCCCGCATTCCCGCCCATGCGTCCTTGCGGCGCGCGGGGAGACGCATGACCTCGGCCAGAGCGGGCAGGATCAGCACTGTGTGGACCATGCCGTCGATCGGTGTGTCGATCCAGCCGACCGCGCGCCCTCTGGGCGGGACGTCCAGCAGCGCGCGCGCCGGTTGCGGGCCCAACAGCACGATCCGCGCGGGTTTGGCGATCGCGATGAGCCGGATCAGGAAGGGGCGGCAGGTTTGAATCTCGGTTGGGCTTGGCTCGCGGCCCCCGGGCGGGCGCCAGGGAATGAGCGGGCTCAGCAGCAGCGCGTCGCGGGCGAGGCCAATACTGGCCAGCATCTGGTCCAACAGCGCGCCATCCTCGCCCATGATGGGCTGGCCGGACCGATCATCCTCGGCGTTGGGCGGACCGCCGATCAGCAAAACGCCGGTGGTCTCGCCGCCTCTGGGCAGGACGGTGTTGGTGGCCATGTCCTTGAGGCCGCAGCCCGCGAAGCCGGTGATCGCGGCGGCCAGCGCCTCCAGCGTCATCGCCTGGTCGATGGACGCGGCGCGGTTCGGCGCAAGCGTGGCGGGCTGGATCCGGGCCGCCGGTCCAGCCGGCTTCGCGGCCGGTACAAGCGTCGGGCGGGCCCGGTTGACCGGTGCCTCCTCCAGCGCCTCATCGGCGCCCCACTCGATTTGCAGCAGCAGCATGGCGAGATCATCCATCCGCGAACCACTGCCGAACCCCGGGACTTTGCGCAACCTGGGCAGTGTCCGTTATGATCGGTTCGAACCGGAGGAGTGAATGATGGCTGACGACGTTTCACCGACCGAGGCGCCTCGCGAGGCCATGGAATTCGATGTGGTCATCGTCGGCGGCGGGCCCGCGGGTCTCGCGGCGGCGATCCGGTTGAAACAATTATCGCCCGATTGCGCCGTGTGCCTGGTGGAAAAAGCCGGTGAACTCGGCGCCCACACGCTGTCCGGCGCGGTGATCGAGCCGCGCGCGCTGAATGAACTGATCCCCGACTGGAAAGCCAAAGGCGCGCCGCTGGAAACCGAGGCGCGCGAGGACCGTTTCCTGTGGCTGACCGAGGCCGCCTCGACCCGGCTGCCCACGCCGCCGCAGATGAATAATCACGGCAACTATATCGTTTCGCTCGGTAATGTCGTGCGCTGGTTGGGCGCCCAGGCCGAGGCATTGGGGGTTGAGATTTATCCGGGTTTCGCGGCGTCGGAGATTCTGGAGGAAGGCGGGCGCGTCGTTGGAATCGCCACCGGCGACATGGGGATCGGCAAAGATGGCAAACCGACCGATGCGTTCCAGCGCGGCATGGAATTGCGCGCGAAATACACGCTGTTCGCCGAGGGCTGCCGCGGCTCACTGACCGGACGGTTGATGACGCGTTACAATTTGCGCAGCGGTCATGACCCGCAAACCTATGCGATCGGGATCAAGGAATTATGGGAAATCCCGGCGGAAAATCATAAGCCGGGACTGATCGAGCACTCGGTCGGCTGGCCGCTGAAATCCAGCGTCTACGGCGGATCGTTCCTGTATCACTTTGGCAAGAACCTCGTGTCCTATGGGTTTGTCGTCGGTCTGGACTACAGCAATCCATATTTGTCGCCGTTCGAGGAAATGCAGCGCTTCAAAACCCATCCCGATGTGCGCGGACATTTTGAAGGCGGGCGCCGCATCTCATACGGCGCCAGGGCGTTGAATGAGGGCGGTTTGCAGTCGATTCCGACGCTGATCTTCCCGGGCGGCGCGCTGATCGGCGATTCCGCGGGGTTTGTGAACGTGCCGAAGATCAAGGGGACGCACACGTCGATGAAAACCGGCATGCTGGCGGCCGAGGCGGTGATCGGGGCGCTGGCGCAAGGCGCGCCGCCGGAACTGACCGAATATCCCGAGACGTTACGGCAAAGCTGGGTTTGGGAGGAGCTGGATAGAGTCCGCAACATCCGGCCCGCGTTTTCCAAATGGGGCATGTGGGGCGGCATCGCCTATTCCGCGATCGACACGTTCATCCTGCGCGGGCGTGCCCCCTGGACGATGCGTCACGCGCATGCCGACAACGAAACATTATTGGAACAATCTCAGGTCAAACCGATCGATTATCCAAAGCCCGACGGGAAACTGACGTTCGACCGATTGAGTTCGGTGTTTATCAGCAACACCAATCACGAGGAAAACCAACCGGCGCATTTGCGGCTGCGCGATCCCGCGAAGGCGATCGCGATCAATTACAAGCAATATGGCAGTCCGGAGACCCGCTATTGTCCCGCCGGCGTGTATGAGATCGAGGAGGTCGCGGGCAAACCGGCGCTGCGCATCAACGCGCAGAATTGCGTTCACTGTAAGACCTGTGACATTAAGGATCCGACGCAAAATATCGACTGGGTCACGCCGGAGGGCGGCGGCGGCCCCAATTACCCGGGTGGAATGTAAACAATGCCCTATAAAGTCCGTCCGGCCGTTGTCGGCTGCGCGATCCGGCCCGCCATCACGGGCCGCGACCGATCGCTTGAGGAAATCATCTACGACATCGCTCAGGCCGCTCTGGCCGACGCGGGCCTGACGATCGAGGACATCGATGGGATCGTCGTCGGCAGTAACGATCAGTTCGATGGCCGCGCGATTTCGGTGATGATGGCCTCGGGCGCCACGGGCGGTGTGGATCGCGATATCATGTCGACGCCATCCTCCTCCGAACACGCGTTCATCCTGGGCGCACTGCGGGTCGCGACGGGCCAGTTCCGCACCCAGTTGGTGGTGTCCTGGAGCCCGACCGAGGCGTCGTCGCTGTCGGAGGCTCAACGATTGGGCGCCGACCCGTATTATCATCGGGCGTTGCCGTTGGATGAGTTGTCGGCGCACGCGCTGCAGGCCTCGGCGTTGAACCATGTCTGGCCCAACGCGTGGGTGTTCGCGGAAAATGTCGCGGTGAAGAACCGCCGTCACGCCGCCGCCGCCTGGCCAAACCCTCCGGCGCGGCCGGGACCGGGGAAGGCGCGCTGGCCGCTGACGGAACGTTTGACCACCGAACCGGTGACGGGCGCGGTCGCGATGGTTCTGGCGGGTGAGGATTTCATCCGCGAGCGTGGTTTCGCCGCCCCCGCCTGGATCCATGGCATGGGATGGGCGACCGAGGCGGCGTTTCTGGGCGATCGCGATTTGTCGGTGGCTCCCGCGCTGCGGGAGGCCGCGCGGCAGGCATACAAAGAAGCGGGGATCGACAATCCGGCCAGCGCCTTCGATGTCGTGGAGATCACCGACGCCACGCCCTATGCGGAACTGATCGCTTATGACGCGTTGGGATTTTGCCCGCGCGCTGAGATCGCGGCGCGCATGGCCGAGGGCTGGTTCGCGAAGGGCGGGCCCACGCCGGTGAATTTGTCGGGTGGGGTTATTACGTTCAATCCGGTGTTCTGCACCGGAATGATCCGCATCGCCGAGATCGCCAATCAGATCAGGGGCCGCGCCGGACCGCATCAGGTCGCAGGCGCTAAACGTGGGCTGGCGCACGCGGGTTCCGGTTTCGCCATGCAATATCAATCCGCGATCATCTTGGGTGCGCAATGAGCAACGATCGTGTGGGCATCATCGGCATTGGCCAGTCGAATTTCCGTTCGCGCCGCGATGACGCGAGCTATCCCGATCTGGTGCGCGAGGCCGTGGTGCCCGCGATGGTTGACGCGGGTCTGGATTTCGATGCGATCGACGCCGTGGTTTACTCGCTGTCGCCCGACGCGATGGTGGGCATCGGCAATGCCGAGCGTCTGGGTGTGGATGCCGTCGGCGGGCGCAACAAGCGCTTTTTGCGGATCAATACCGGGGGAGCCACGGGCATTTCCTCGGTAACGGCGGCTTATTACCATATCGCATCGGGCGTGTGCGACGTCGTGTTGACGGCGGGGGCCGATAAGGTTGGTGAGTGCGGCGATTCGCAGTCGGTGCTGAACAAGATCTGGGACCCGACCTATGAGCGGGCCTTGCCGTTGGGCACGATCAACATGCTGGCGATGTCGGGCGTTCGCTATATGCAACGCTACGGCATGACCGAGGAGGATATGGCTTATGTCACGGTGAAGAACCGGCGCATGGCCGCGCTCAATCCTCGGGCGCATCTGCGTAAGATCGTGACGATCGAGGATGTGATGGCGTCGCGCTGCATCTCCTGGCCGATCAAGCTGATGGATTGCTGTCCGCAATCCTCGGGCGGGGCGGCGATGGTATTGGCCTCGGAACGTTTCATCCGCGACAATAAACTGGACGCGGTGTGGATCACCGGGGTCGCGTGCCGCGCGGAGACGTATTGGATGGGCGACCGCATGGGCACGAACCCAACGGCCGAGCATGCCGACGCGTTTGCCCTGAAGCGGTCGTTCGAGGCGTCGTATCGCATGGCCGGGATCACCGATCCGGAAAATCAGGTGCATATCGCGGAACTCTACGCGCCGTTCAGCAACACCGAGTATCATGCGATCGACGCGGCGCGGCTGGTGCCGAAATTCGGCGATTCGATCCCGCGTCTGCGCGATGGCGAGTTCGAGTTGGGCGGGCGGCTGCCGGTCAACCCATCGGGCGGGACATTATGCACCAACGCGATCGCGGTGACGGCGATGGCGCGGGTGGCGGAGACGGCGTTGCAGGTCTGGGGCCGCGCGGGCGCGCATCAGGTGCCCGGGGCGAAAATCGGCATCGCGAGTGGAAACGGCGGCGATCATCAAATCTTCGGAACGATGGTGATCGAGGCATGAATAATCAGGAGAAACCGATGGAATTGCTTGGCCGCCAGGAAGTTTGGAACATCACCTACGATCACGCTCTGGGGGAGACGGCGAGTTATTTTTTCGCCCAATTGCGCGATCACGCCAAGATCTATGGCCGGCGTTGCGCGAAATCGAACCGGGTGCTGGTGCCGCCCAGGGCGTTTTCGGATGAAACGTTGTTGCCGACGACCGAGTGGGTGGAGGTTGGGCCGGGCGGACGGATCGAGGCGTTCACGTTTGTCTATGAGCAGTTCAACAATTTGCCGCCGCCGCCCTATGGGTTTGGGTATGTGCTGTTGGACGGCGCGGATACGGCGATCGGTGGGTATTTCAAGGGCGTGGATCTGACCAATCCGCGGGAGGCGGCGGAGAAACTCGCGATCGGGACACGGGTGATGACGAAATTCGCTGAGAAGCGGAAGGGCGACGTGTTGGATTTCTGGTTCGAACTGGTGGTGTGATGATCCGTCGGCGATCCTGTCCGTCAGGACCGTGACATCATCCACCCATCGGCAACCGTCAGCCCCGATCCGTCAGCGTGCACGATCACCGGATTGAACGAAAATTCTTCGATTTGATCGCGTAAGGTCAGCGCGGCGCGCGATAACGCCGCGAGCAATGTGGCCACCGGCTTGAGATCGATCGGCGCCGAGCCGTGGAACCCCGTCAGCAACGGGGCTGATTTCAGACGCAGGATCATCCGGATCGCTTCCGCCTCACCGATCGGGGCGGGCGCGTGGATGACATCGCCGAAAAGTTCGATCGCGGCGCCGCCAAATGCGACCGTCATGATGGGCCCGAACGTCGGGTCGTTCATCATGGCGATCACCAGCTTCTGACCTTTTGGCGCCATGCGCTGTACCAGCACGCCATCGATCACGGCCTGTGGATCGTGCGATGCGGCCTCGGCCAGCATCGCGTCATAAGCCGAAACGACCTCGTCCCGATCGCGTAACGCGCGGTGAACGCGGCCGGCTTCGGTTTTACGCGGGATACTCGCCGATTGGATTTTCAAAACGACGGGATAGCCCAACCGGGACGCGGCCTCGGCGGCGGCATCGGCGGAGGCAACCAGTCGCTCGGCGCCCGCCGGCAGCCAGGCCGCCAGAGCCTGCTTCGTCGCGTATTCGCCCGCGATTTTGGGCAGGCCCGGTTCAAGCCGCGCGGGCACCGGGACAAAAGGGGTGGGCAGGGGGCGCGCGATCGCCTCGGCGTGATCCGCCAGCGCGGCCAAGGCCCGTCCGCAGGCGCGCGGGCTGGTGTGCGTGAAGATTTGGCTTCCGGAGCCGGCGGCGCGCCCCAAGGGTGACGGCGGGGTATAGGACCAGACGGTGATCGGTTTGCCGCTCGCCTTGGCCACGGCGCGGATGCGCGCGGCATCCAACGGCACGCGGGTCGTGCTGGCCAGCGAGGCGACCAGCACCAGCATGTCCACCGCATCGCTGGCGGCCAGATGCTCCATCGCCGCCATCATCGCCGGGCCGGTGTTTGACCCTG
>JAYVXQ010000219.1:0-16151 GCA_043785025.1 Acetobacteraceae bacterium | reverse complement strand
GAACGCGCCAAGACCGAGAACATGCTGGGCCTTGTCGGTTTCCGCAACCCGCATGCCGCCTTTGACCAATTTTCGTTTGAGCTGTCCGGCGGCCTGCGCCAGCGCGCCATGCTGGCCATGGCGCTGATCTGCAACCCGGCCCTGCTGATCGCCGATGAGCCGACCACGGCGCTGGATGTGACCGTGCAGGCGCAAATCCTCAAGCTGATGCTGGATTTGCAGCGCGAGATTGGCATGAGCATGCTGCTCATCACCCATGATCTGGGCGTGGTCGACAACGTCGCCAATGATGTGGCGGTGATTTACCACGGCCAGATCATGGAAGCGGGCACGGTGGAGGATATTTTCCGCAGCCCGACACACCCCTATGTCAAGGCACTGATGAAGGCGACACCGCATTTTGACATGGCGGATGGCGAGCGGCTGGTGTCGCTGCGCGAGGTCAAGCGCAGCCTCGGCACCATGGCGGGTGTAGCGGCGAGGCCGAAGCTGGAGGCAAGCGCCACACCGCTGATCAGCGTCCGCAATCTGAAAAAATCCTATGGCAGGGTGGAAGCGGGCTGGCTCCGCAGCGCCCAGCCCGGGTTTGTCGCGGTGGACAATGTCAGCTTTGACATTGCGCGCGGCGAATGCCTCGGCCTGGTTGGCGAAAGCGGCTGCGGCAAGACAACGGTCAGCAAAATCCTGATGCGGGCGATTACGCCCGATTCAGGCTCGGTCACTTATGACGACGGTGCAACGCAAACCGAAGTGCTGGACTTGCAGGGCCGGGACCTCAGGCATTTCCGCCAGCGCATCCAGATGATTTTTCAAGACCCGGTGTCGTCGCTGTCGCCGCGCATGACCGTCGCCAACATCCTGCGCGAGCCGCTGGACATCCAGAACATTGGCGAGCCTGGCAACAGACTGGACCGGGTGCGGGAATTGCTGACGGCGGTCGGCCTTGATCCGCGCTTTCTCAACCGCTATCCGCACAGCTTTTCGGGTGGCCAGCGCCAGCGCATCGGCATTGCCCGGGCTTTGGCCCTGCAACCCGATTTGATTGTCTGCGACGAGGCAGTCTCGGCGCTGGATGTGTCGGTGCAGGCGCAGATCGTCAATCTGATGCTGGATTTGCAGGATCAGTTGGGGTTGACCTATTTGTTCGTGGCGCATGACCTTTCGGTGGTGAAACATGTCAGCCATCGCGTCGCGGTGATGTACGCGGGCCGCATCGTCGAGACGGCGCCGACCACGGATTTGTTCACGGCCCCGAAACATCCGTATACCGAGGCGCTGTTATCCGCCGTGCCGGTGCCCGACCCCAGGCGGCGCGCGCAACGGATCGTGCTGGAAGGCGATGTCGCCGATCCCTCGAACCTGCCCGACGGCTGTCATTTTCATCCGCGCTGCGCTTACGCCACGGATCGATGCCGAATCGAAACGCCGGCGTTGACCGAAATCGCGCCGGCGCATCAGGTGAGTTGTCATCGCGCGGCGGAGCTGTCACTGCGGGGCGTCGCCGCATAGAATTATTCGCGCGAGCATCTTTATCCGGCCACCTGTATCCACGTGATCGGATGATGCTCTGGAAAGGAGAACACCATGCCGGAATGGAACACGCGTCAGGTCGGCCGCACGGCGCTGCGGGTCACCGAGATCGGTCTGGGCACCGCCACGATGGGCGGGCGCCGATTCGATATCGGGCATGAGACGGGGGTCGCGATCGTGCGCGCCGCCTGGGATGCCGGCGTGCGGTATTTCGATACGGCTCCGTTTTATGGTGTCGGCGCGGCGGAACATCGGGTCGGCGATGGGTTGCGCGACAAGCCGCGCGATCAATGGGTTTTATCGACCAAGGTGGGACGGTTGCTGAAGCCGTATACCGGCGCGGGCGTTAGTCCCGACGCGGGGTTTTCGCCAATGCCGTTTGAGGTTGTTTATGATTATACCTATGACGGTGTAATGCGCTCGGTCGAGGATAGTTATCAGCGGTTGGGCCTGGCGCGACACGATATTCTGTTCGCGCATGACCTCGGCGTTTATGAGCATGGCGAGGAAGCCGCCGCGCGGTATATGAAACAGTTTCGTGACAGCGGTTATCGCGCGCTGGATGAATTGCGGCGCAGCGGGGTTTGCAAGGCGATCGGCCTCGGCGTGAATGAAGCAGCCGTCATTCTGGAAGTCATGGGTTTTGGTGATTTCGACGTCTTTCTGCTCGCGGGCCGGTATACGCTGCTGGAACAGGCGCCGTTGGACGATTTGCTGCCGTTATGCGAGCAGCGCGGCGCCTCGATCGTCGTCGGAGGTCCCCTGAACTCGGGCATTCTGGCTGGGCGCGATACCTGGAATTACGCCAAGGCGCCGGCGGAGATCGCGGCGCGCGTGCGGCGTATCCAGGCGGTGTGCGACGCGCATCATGTGCCGCTGGCGGCGGCGGCGATGCAATTTCCGTTGGCGCATCCGGCGGTCTGCGCGATCATTCCGGGTCCGCGCGATGCCGGGGAATTTAACAAAAATGTCCCGTTGTTCACGCATCCAATCCCGCCGGGATTATGGAGCGATTTGAAGACGGCCGGCCTCGTCAGACAAGACGCGCCGGTGCCGGGCTGATTTTATGCGGCGAAGGCGGTTTTGACCCGCGTGTACTCCAGCCGGTAAAGGCCGCGGGCGAAGGGGCCCGTGGCACCCGCGCCCAACAGCGCGCGGTCCAGCAGAATGTCGTTCAGCGCCTCGGTCCCGGTCGCCTCCACCATGATGAAACAGGACGGTGGGGGTTGAATGTCCGACCGTTCTTTCGTTTCAGTCGTGCGCAGCAGCGACGCGGCGCGATCACCCATGCACAGATGCGCGCCGGTGACGCGCCGGGCCTGCGCGGCGGCGCGGACCATGGCGCGGACCGCGTCGACGTGCTGATCGTCGCAATCGAAACGAATGGTCAGCAGCGTGCCGCCCATGCCAGGGCCGTGGCTGATCAGAACGCGGGATAAAGCGCGGAACGTATCGGTGAATTTGGCTGTCGTGGTCTGGGTCCAGGGCGTCGGATCGTTCAGCCGGCCGGTGTAATCCGCGCCTTGCAGGACCGGCATCGTGTCGACCTCGTACAGGGTGAAGAACTCGGGATGGGTCGCGGCATCGGCGGCGATATAGCGGCGGCCGCGCCGGAAGCCGGGAATGCCGACACGCTCGGGCATATGCTCGCCGATGTGCCAGTCGTAAAATTCGTCGCGCGCCGCCGGTTCGATACCGTTCCAGATCGCCACCACCGCTTCACCCGCCAGCATCGCAGCCTCCCGTTTTCGCGCGTGGTCTGTCAGACCATCATCGGCGGGGTTGGGTCAAGATCGGGGGATCTCTGGGCTCTGGCCTGACGATCTTCAATCCGGCAAATGCCGCGCGATATAGGGCGGCAGGTTGAACGATCCAGCATGGATCTCAGGCGTCCAATATTGCGTGTGCCCAAGAATGCCAGTGGCCGCGGCGCGGGCGCGGATCGCTTCGACCGGCAGCGCGGTCAGTGACCGGTCCTTGCCAGCCCAACCCAGGGTCATGAACCCGCCGACATAGGTGGGCACGGCGGCGACATAAGCGGTGACGTGCGGGAAGAAGGCGCGGCGGCGGAGGCTGGTGTCGCGCAACTCGTCGGCCTGCATCGCGGGCACGCCGCACTGGTTCACGATCAGGCCGCGCGGGGTCAGGATGCGGGCGCAGTTCTCGTAAAACGCGTCGGTGAACAGCACCTCCCCCACGCCGATCGGGTCGGTCGAATCGACGATGATGACGTCGAACGACGCGTCGGGGGCGCGTTTCACGTAATCGATGCCGTCGCCGACGATCACCTCGGCGCGCGGATCGGTCCAGGCCTCGCCAGCGATGGCGGGAAGGAATTCTTTCGACAGACGAATGACCTCGCCGTCGATTTCCACCATCACCGCACGGGACACTGCGTTGTGTTGCAACACGCGGCGCAACACGCCGCCATCGCCGGCGCCGATGATCAACACGTTGGCGGCCGCGCCATGCGCCAGCAACGGCACATGGGTCAGCATTTCCTGATAGACGAACTCATCCGCTTCGGTGATCTGGATGACGCCGTCCAGCACCATGACGCGGCCGTGCGAGTAACTTTCGAAGATCACGATATCCTGAAACGGGCTTTTGACGCGCGCGAGCTCGCGTTTCACCCGGAAGCGTTGTCCCCAATCGGGATAAAGCTGTTCGTTGATCCAGGTTTCGGTGGTCATCTCGCGGCTCCCGCATAACAAAACGGCCTGGGGCCTGGCGCGGTTTCCGTGAGCGGAAAACGCGCCAGGACCTTGTTTTGGCGAACATTCTTATCCGATCCAGCGATCGGAAAATGCTCTGACTCCAGACCGTTCGGGCTATCCAGTGACGATTGGGCCAGTGACGATTGGCTTAAACGATCAGGCCGCGGCGATTTTCGCTCAGGTTGATCGACGCCGGTTTGAACGCGTCTTTCAACGCCGGAATGCCATCGTAAGGATTGCACTCGCCGCACATGAACACGTCGATCGAGGCGAAATCGCGCTCGGGCCAGGTGTGGATCGAGATATGGCTCTCAGCCAGCACCAGCACGCCGCTGACGCCACCATTGGGGGAGAAATGGTGGAAATGGCCGTGCAGGATCGTGGCCCCTGAAGCCTCGGCCGCGGCGCGCAAGGCGCGATCGATATGGGCCGGATCGCACAAATTGGTGGCGCCCCAGAAATCCAGCAGCAGATGCATGCCAGCGAATTTCACTCCGTCTTTCTCGACGAAGTAATCCTTCTGGACCTCGATTTGGCCTTCGGTTGATAACTGGTTGCTGCTCGGAGTCTCCGAGACCATCCCCAGCGGGCTGAGTGCGTTCATTGCGTACCCCTTCCTACCAGTAGACGGCCTGTTGGATGGAGGAACACCACCACCCCCTTGGGCCAAGGCGGCGGAACATGATGACAAGGGGGGGTGGGTGCAAGCCTTTTTTGGCCTGGGGGGGCAAAAAAATGTGAGCCGGATCACTTCACCAGCGGTTTGCCCGGTGGCGTATTCGCCGCCAATGCCCGCGCCAGCCCCATTTCCGCCCTGGCCCTGGGCAAATCCGCGGTACCGCGCACCGGGGCGGCCGTCAGCAGACGGAACATGTCGGCCTGCGGGCCGCTGCCAAGGCGGCCATCCATCTTCTCCCGCATCGCCGCGAGGCCGATCTCATCGCCGGCATGGGCTGCCGCGGTCGCGAATCGCAGCATCACCTTGCGCTGCGCCTCGTCCAGCAGGCCGGTGGGGGGCACGACGCGCGCGGCCAGCAACGCCAGCGCGTCGCGCGCCGCCGGCCAGTCCTTGGCGCGCTCCAGAATCGCGGCGCGGGATTCGTCGGCTTCGCGGGAGTTCAACGGCGCCAGCGCCTCCATCGCCGCACCCGCCTGGCCGCGTTTGGCCTGCACCCGGGCGGTAATCATCGCGCGGCGTTCGCGGACGGCGTCAGGCATCTCGGCGGCGTTCGATTCGCTGAGCGCCACCAGCGCGCCATCGTTGTCGTTTTCATTCAGGCGCAACGTCGCGAGCGTGGCGCCGAACCCCGCGCGGGCCATCCCGATCGGGGCGGCGCGCATCAATTTCGACAGGACCGAATCGGCCGGTTTCGGCAAATCCAGCGCCATCAGCTTTTCCGCGAGGCGGGCGCGCATCGGCTCGCCCTCGGGGCCGTCGGCCAGCAGGGTGGCGTTTTCCTCCAGCAGCAGGATCAGGTCGGTCGGGGTCAGCCGGTCGATCGAGGGGGCGGTGGGCAGCGCGGCGAAGGCGTCTTTCATCTGCCGTTCGATCTCCCCGGTTTGCGCCGGGAAGTCGGCTTTGGCGCCGCGCAGTATGGCGAACGCCTCCCGCCAGGCGCCGTGCTGGCGGCGCAGATCGGCGATGCGGCGGCGGACCGCCAGATCGCGCCAGTCGCCGCGCCAGCCGTATAAGGACTTCTCCAGCGCGTCGGCGGCGGCTTTCGGGTCAAGCGTGCCGGTCGCGAGGCGCAGTTCGATCGCCCGCGTCACGGCACGCGCATGGTCCAGTTGCGAACGGGACCGGGTGAGTTCATCCAACAATTTCAACGCCCCGTCGGTGTCGCCTTTCGCCTGTTTCAGCAAGGCGCGGGCGTAACCGAGGTCGGGATCTTTCTCCCGTTGCGCCAGCAACCGCTCGGCCGGAGCCACGGCGCCGCCGAGGATCATGGTTTCCAGCGCCAAAGGCAGGAAACGGCGCTGGATCTCGGCCGGGTAGGTGAACAGCAGCGGCGCGGTGGCGGCGAGGATGCCGGCCGCCTTGGGCGAGTCCTCGTCGGCGGCGGCGGCCTGCAAAGCGCGCCAGAGCGCGATTTCGTCCGAGCCGTTCAAACCGGGGTCGGTCAGGTCCCCCGCTTCCAGCCCGCGGCCCGCCATCAGCGCGGCGATGGCGCCGAGACCCTTGCTGTCGGGGGAGGCGGCGAGTTTTGGGTCGTCCTTGACCGCGAGTTTGATCAGCGACTGCGCCTCCACGCCGAGACCCAATGAGACCATGGTTTGCGCGAGGGCGATGCGTTTGGGGCCGCGGGCCAACGCCGGGGCGACGGCGGCGGCGATCGCCTGTTGTTTGGCGCGCCAGACCAGCGCCTCGGTCGTTTGGCCCGGAAATTCGAATTGCCGGGTCAGGCGGGCGGCTTCGGCGATGGCCTCGGCCATGGGTTGGGCGGGGGACAGCGCCAGGCCGTTGGCGGGGCCGGTCAGGACGAAACCGGTTTTGGTGATGCGCAGGCCAATCGTGTCGGAGAGCGGGTCGACGACGATGCCCTGCTGGGTGATGGGCAGAATGTATTCGGCGGTCCGCCGCTCCATCGCCACGGCCTGGCCGGGTTTGCGCTGGGTTCCGACCAGCAAGGTGCCGCCGGTGGCGGGATCGGCGATGGCGACGACCTGGCCGGGTTGCTCGGCGGTGAAGCTGACGGCCCCGTCAGAGGCAATGGGAACCAGTGCCGCGGGCCGGGGTGTGGCCGTGACGACGGCGACGCGCCACTCGGCACGGTCGCGCGAGAGCATGGCGGCGTGGCCGTCGGGCAATTTGACCCGGACGACGGTGGCCGCGGGGTAGATGGTGACGACGGCGGTGCCGAAGATGGGGTCGTCCTTCAGCGCGGCGAGGTCGATCGGGCGGCGTTCGTCGAACACGACGAAGGCCGTGTCGCCGCGGGTGAACAGAGCGGCGCCGATGGGATCGGCGAAGGGAAGCTGGATGGCCCCGCCTGTCAGGCCCGCCGGGATCCGCGTTTTGTTCGCGATCAGCGCAACCGGGCCCGATAACGGGGCATCGCGGGTGATGGGCCAGACCTGGGTTGCTTCCAGGGAGGCGGGCGGGGTGACGATTGGGTCTGGCGTGGCGGTGGCGGGGATTGTGGCGGGCGCGGCGGGAGTTGGGTCCGCGGCCTGGAGGGGGGCGTTCTGGGCTTCGGCGGCGACGATCGGGATGGGGGATGAAGGCGCTGGGGACTGAGGCGGCGTGATTTTGACGGATGCCGGGGCTTTGGCGGCGGCCGGGGCGGCCTGAACGTTCGCCGGCGGGGTGGCGGTGACGATCGGATCCGCGGGTGTCGGGGTTGCTGTCTTCGCGCTGGCGGGCCCCGCCGGGGCGATGACGATGGGCGACTGGATCTTGCTGGCCGCGATTGGGTCTTTGGGAGCGGCGGTCGCGACCTTCTCTTTGGGCGATGCGGGCGGATCTTTAGACGATGCGGTGGCACTGAAGGCGTTCGGGGGGGCGTCCGGAGACACCGTCAGAGTGCGCTGTTTGTCCGCGGTTTTGACCGGCGCGGGGTCCGCGGGTGCCGCTTGCGGGGTCCTGGCCGCGATCGGCGGTGGAGCGGGCCCGGGCGCGACCTCACGGGCCGCCAGTGGGGGCGCCAGTGGGGCCGCCAGTGGGGCCGCCAGGGATGCGGGTTTGGCATCGCGGGTCTGGGCGCGCGGCGCCCGGAAGGGGTCGGCGACATCGACCACCACGCGGGCGCCGATGCGCATGTCCCGCATGACCGCGCCGGCGGCGACGGTCAGGTCCATCCCGCCGGGCACCAGTTTCATCGCGAGGACGTTGCGCGGTAAAGGCGGCAGCGCGGTGAACGCCGTCTCGCCCGCGAAACGGACGCGCACGAGGTCGCCGCTCTGGGTCACGGTCGCGGTCTCGTTGGGCGCGTTCAGCACCACGCGGCCATGGTTTTCGTGGCCGGCGGCGGTGACCCGCACGTCGGTTTTCGCCAGCGCGACGCCAGCACTCGCGGTCAGCAGGACCGCCGCGCACATAAGGGACGGAAAGCGCGACGCCCGACGATCAGAAACTGGCGAGTAACTTATCGATATCGGATTGATCCATGGCGTTGGAGGGCAGTTGCGGGCCATTCAGCAGGTCATCCCCGGGATCCGTTCTGGACGTCGCTTGCGTTTCGGGCGGGCCCTCCACGCCAAAAGTCTTCATGATGTGCGCGACCTTAGCTTCGATGACTTTCAACGTCGTTACCACTTTGGTGATGCGCTGGCCGGTGATGTCCTGGAAGCCGCAGGCCTCGTAAATCTTGGTGACGGCGTCCTGCAATCGGGCGGCGGCCTCGGGGGGGACGGTGCCCGCGACCTCATCCAGGATCTCGCAGCTTTCCAGAATGGCGTTGGTCGCCCCGGCCGTATGGGCGACGATGGCGTCGAGCTCGTCGGTGGCGAAGGGGATGTCGTGGTCCTTGATATCGTCGACGCGCAGCGCCGCGATCTCCAGTTTCGCCGCCGAGATGGTGCGGCCGAGGGCCTCGACCTCGCCCAACAGGGAGGTTTGGACGGCGGTGAGGTCGCCGGTCATCGTGGTCCGGACGGTTCTGACAACCTCCGCCACCATGACGCGATCGTCCGGCGCGTGACGCGCGCCTGATGGCATACAATCGAACGGCGCGGCACGCGCCTCGGGATCAGGCATTGCCAAGCACCATTTCGATCTTGCCCTTCAGCGTTTCCGCGTTGAAGGGTTTGACGATGTAGTTGGACACGCCCGCCTGTTTCGCGGCGACGACGTTTTCCGTCTTGCTCTCGGCGGTGATCATGATGAAGGGGGTGGTTTTCAGCTTGCTGTCGGCGCGGACCTCCTGCAGCAGTTGCAGGCCGGTCATCGGCGCCATGTTCCAGTCGCTGATCACGAGGCCGTAATGGCCGGCGCGCAATTTCGTCAAGGCCTCGCCGCCGTCGCCGGCTTCCTCGACATTGTTGAATTCAATCTGTTTCAACAGGTTGCGAATGATCCGCAGCATGGTCTTGTAGTCGTCGACGATCAGCACGTTCATGGATTTATCGATCGGCATCAATGCGGTCCTTTTGTTTGTATAGCGTCATCAGCATCACGTCCCAGATCCGTTAGAGTCTGTCGGGAAAGATGGCCGAGTAATTTCAATACTTTATCGAAATTGCTAAAACGAAACCATGGGATGTTTTCTCGAGGAAACCTTCGAACTTGTTGGCGCATCGGGGTCGGGTGGGATCTGCTAATGCCATGGAATTGCGGGGTTAATTTTCCGGACAGACACTTAGAGCGCGATCGTCTGAAGTTGAACCAACTTCAGACGGGAATCGCCCTCTGAAACTTACCAAACGCGGACCTTGATCGCGTCAACCTGACGCGATCAAGGTCTAGGTCCCGGATCCCGGATTTTTCGCGGCCGGCGGGCGGGCGCCGGTTTCCACCATCGCGGCGGCGCGGGTGCGGCTCAGCGCCAGTTGCGTGGTCACGTCGCGGGCTTTGTCAGGGGTCATCAGCGACAGCACGGCCGCGGCCTTGGCCTCTTTCATCCGGTCGATCACCGGCAGCAGCACCGGCATCGCCAGTTCGTTGAAGATCACGGCGGCGTCGCGCGGCTTCATCATCTCGTAAACCTTCACCAGCCCTTGCCAGGCGGATTCTTCCTGCTGGCGGCGGTTGACGTCCAGGCCCTCCAGTTTCTGTTGCAACAATTTCAGCTCGTCGACACGCGAGGAGACTTTTTGCTCGGCGGCGCTGATCACCGATTCACGGCCGGCGAGCACGGTTTCGCGTTCCTCCAACTCCTGCCGGCGGGCGCGCAAATCCAGCAGAACCTTGGCCTCGCTTTCCGTCATCGGCGGCGGACCCTCGGGAATCGGCGGCGGCGCGGCTTCGGCTTTGGCCGGCTCGGGCGCCGGCTTGGCGGGCTTGGCGTGGGGATCGCCGTTGGATTGCTTCGCCTCGTGCTTTTCTTTCGGCTTTTCCTTGGGCTTTTCGCCACCCCCGTGACCGCCGGCCCATGCGGTGGCGAAGAGCGCGGATGAGGGCTCAGAGGTGAACGCCGAGCGAACAAGTCCGGCCGATTTCACCATCAGAACGACGCCGAGGACGCCGATCGTGACCGGCAACAAGCGCGGCGCGGGGAGTTTGAAAGTCATCGCGCCATCCTCAGGGCTTTCATCAGATCGCGCTCGGCCTGGCTGCGCCCGCGCGAAGCCTCCGCCGGCTCCGCCTGAGCGGGTTCCAGCGCGCGATCGGACACCGCGTAGCCGCGAACGGCGGCGGGTTCGACAGGGTGAACGCCAATGGGGCGTGCCGCGGCGGGACGGGCGGAGCGGACGAGGTCGTCCAGCCGGTCGGCCAGCCCCTCCCCCCGTTGCACCAGGAATGTCAGATCGTCCTTCAGCGTAATGGCGCTTTCGATCTGGCGTTGGATTTGCCGTCCCGAGCCCTCGGTCGCGGCGCGCAAACGCTCGACCCCGGTTTCCGCCGCGCGGGTGCTGGCGTTGAAGGTCGCCACCAGCGCCTCCAACGACGCGCGATCCCGTTTCAGCACGCCCAAAGCGCGTTCCAGTCGAACGGCGTGGAACAAGGTCGCGGCCAGCAGGACCACCAGTCCGATGTCGAGGAACATCTCCATGCCGGTCATTCAGGCACAGTCGGGTTAATATTCGGTGAACGGGTCATGTGCGTTCCCCCCGCCCCGCGGAGAGCGGGCCATAAAAGCCCACCCCGCGGTGAGCGGGCCATAAAAGCGCACCCCGCGGAGAGCGGGTCATAAAAGCGCACCCCGCGGAGAGCGGGTCATAAAAGCGCACCCTGGGAGAGCGGGCCATAAAAGCGCACCCTGGGAGAGCGGGTCACGACCGTTCACCCTGCGGCAAACGCGGCACATCACGCTCGATGCGCACGGCGACATGGTTTTTGCGGCGGCCGATCTTGCCCTCGAACATCGGGATGGTGCCGCAGCGCAATTGCACCATCGCCTCGGGTCCCGTGTTCAGGATCAGGCGGGATCCGGGTTTCAGGTCGATGATGTCGCCCAACCGCATGGATTGCTCGTCGAGCACGGCGTCCAGCTCGACCTCGGTGTTCCACAATTCCTCGGCCAGATGGGTTTCCCAGATCGAATCGCGGCCGAATTTCTCGCCCATGAACTGCTGCAGCAGCAATTCGCGCACCGGTTCCAGCGTCGCATAGGGCAGCAGCAGCTCAAGCTTGCCGCCCCGATCCTCCATATCGATGCGCAGCCGCGCGAGCACGGCGGCGTTGGACAGCCGGCTGATGGTGGCGAAACGCGGATTAACCTCCAGCCGTTCGAACCGGAAGGTCACCGGACACAGCGGATCGAAGCTGGCGGTGAGATCGGCGAGGACGACGATGATCAGCCGTTCCACCAAGGTGCGCTCGATCGTGGTATAGGGACGGCCCTCGATCCGCATCGCCGCGGTGCCGCGCCGCCCGCCCAACAGCACGTCGACGATGGAGTAGATCATCGCCGAATCGACCACCATCAGGCCGTAATTGTCCCACTCATCGGCCTTGAACACGGCCAGCATGGCGGGCAGTTGCACCGCGTTCAGATAATCGCCAAAGCGCAGGCTGACCATGTTGTCGATCCCCACCTCGACATTGTCCGAGGTGAAGTTGCGCAGGCTGGTGGACATGATGCGCACAAGGCGGTCGAAGACGATCTCCAGCATCGGCAGCCGCTCGTACGATACGAGGCCGGAGCTGATGATTTTCTGCATGCCCGTGCGGGCATCGTCGCCCGAGGGGCTGGAATCAAAGCCCAGAAGACTATCGATTTCCGCCTGATTGAGAACGCGAGCGGACTCCCCGCCATTCTCGGCCTCCGCCCCCCAGGCGGCGGCGAGGTCCTCGTCGGACTGACCATCAGCCGGGTCGTCCTGGGTGCCGCTCATTGGATCAGCATCTGGGTGAACAGCACGTCGTTCACTTTACCCGGGGCGATGGCCACGTTGGCGCGGCCCAATAATTCCTCGCGCAGGCGGACGACGCCGATGGAGCCACGCAATTCCTCGGGCCGCATTTCCCGCAAATAGGTCTGGAACATGTCCTGCAATCGGGGCAAGGCCGCTTTGATCCTGTCGGCGTCTTCCTGCTTCGACACCTCCAACCGCGCCTGCAGCTTCACATAAGTGGGCCGGTTGGCGGTGCTGGCGAGGTTGGCGATCATGTCGGGCAAATCGACGAAAATCGGGGCGGAGGGTTTGCCGGACGCTTCCTCCCCATGTTTGTCGTGATGGCCCATGCCGAGAAGATTGGGCAGGACGCCGGTGAACCACATTCCCGCGCCGATGCCGATCAGCAGCACCGGCATTGCCATCAGAATCAGTTTCTTCTTGCCGCCTTTTTTGGGCGCGCCATCACCGCCCTCGGCGGCGGGTGCGTCAGCGGGAGGGGTTTTGCTGCTCATGACGCGCAGCATCGCGGGGAATGTTTAACGAACCGCTAAGGATCGGCGGAAACTGTCGGGATCGGCAATAAATGCCGTGGCGTGCGGAGCGGCGGTGACGGGAACAGCCGGTTTCGCCTTGGCACGGGCTTTGCCTTGATGGGATTACGCCACCAACGGATGCCAGGCCCATGAATATCACCAGTCTAATCGCCGCCTCCCGCCTCGTCGCACAGGAACGCGCGATCGAGGTCACGGCGACAAATCTCGCCAATGTGAACACGCCGGGGTTCCAGGCCTCGCGGGTCAGGTTCGCGGATTGGTTGAGCCCGCAACAAGCACAGGCCGCCCCTCCGGGTGAGCGGCAGATCGCGTATACGCAGGATCGCGCGACGTGGCGGGACACGCAGGCGGGGGTGCTGACCCAAACCGGCAATCCGTTCGATCTGGCGATGCGGGCCGGCGGGTATTTCACCGTCTCGACGGATCGCGGGCCGCGGCTGACGCGCGATGGGCGGTTCGCGCCGATGGCGGATGGGCGGATCGGCGATGCCGCCGGCAATCCGTTGCTGGATAATAACGGTAAGGCGATCCAGATCGGGCCAAATGATTCTCGAATTTCAATCGCCTCCGACGGCGCCGTATCCAGCGAAAATGGTCCGTTGGGTAAGATCGGGGTCGTGAAGGTCGACGATCCCGCGAAATTGAAAGCCGAGGGCGGGACCTTGTTTCGCGCGGACACACAGACCAGCCAATACGCGAACCCGAACGTGGTGCAAGGCGCGGTGGAAGGATCGAACGTGCCACCCGTGCTGGAACTGACACAGATGATGAACGACCTTCGAGAATTTCAGTTCACCTCTCAGTTGATCCAGGCCGAGGACGACCGGATCGAGAAAACCATCGAGAAAACGCTTGGCGTCAACGGCTGATCACGAGGAATGTGAGCGATGCGCGCACTGGATATCGCCGGCACCGGGATGCAGGCACAGAATACCAACGTCGAAGTCATTTCCAACAACATCGCCAACCTCACCACCACCGGATTCAAGCGGCGGCGGACCGAGTTTCACGATCTGATGTATCAGAATTTGCGCCGCGTCGGGTCCAATAGTTCCGATACCGGAAGCGTTTTACCGTCCGGCGCGCAAATCGGTTTGGGCGTCAAAACGGCGGCGATTTACCGCATCAATGAGCAGGGCACGCTGAGCCAGACGTCGAACACGCTGGACCTCGCGATCCAGGGGCATGGGCATTTTCAGCTGACGATGCCCGATGGCACCACGGCCTATACGCGCGACGGCACGTTCGGGCTGGCGGCCGACGGCACGATCGTCACCGCCGATGGGCATACCGTATTGCCCGGCCTGCAAATTCCAACGGCGGCGACGGATGTTTCCATTAACACCAGTGGACAGGTGCAGGTCACCTTGGCGGGTCAGACGGCGGCGTCGACCATCGGGCAGTTGCAAATCGCGATCTTTCCGAACGAAGCGGGACTCGACTCGTTGGGCGGCAATTTATTCGCGCAGACCACGGCGTCGGGCGCTCCGGTGGCGGCCAATCCGGGATCGGCGGGGGTCGGAACGGTCATGCAAGGGTTCATCGAGACGTCGAACGTCAACATCGTGTCCGAAATCACCAATCTGATCACCGCGCAACGGGCGTACGAGATGAACAGCAAGGTCATCACGGCGGCGAACGAAATGATGTCCACTCTGACGAATTTGCGGTGAGATCATGAAGTTTTATCACATCGCGATCTGCCTGTGCGCGGCTCTGCCGGCGCAGGCGGCGACGTTGCGGACGATGACGTCGCTGCCGGGCGCGCGGGTGTATCTGCGCGATCTGTTCGACGACGCCGGCGAAAACGCCAACCGCGTTCTGGGCTCGGGACCCGGTCCGGGCGGGCGAATCGTCGTCGAGGCGCGGCAGTTGAAAGCCATCGCGCGGCAGTTCGGCGTCGAGTGGGAGCCAATGTCCAGCGGCGATCGCGCCGTGCTGGAATGGTCTGGGCGGCCGTTGCGCAAGGAGGAGGTGATGATCCCGTTGCGCGCGGCGTTGATCGCGCAAGGGGCCTCGGAGGAGTGTCAGATCGAAATACCAGGGTTCACTCCGCCTGTGGTGCCCGCCAGCGGGATCGCGGCGCCGCTGGTCACGCATATCGATTACGATCGCGATATGGGCCGCTTCACCGCCATCCTGTCGGTGATGGTGGACGGAATGGAGCCGATCGTCACCCGCGTCGGCGGCCAGGTCGCGGAGATGACAATGGTGCCGGTCGCGGTCACGCGGATGACGGCGGGATCGATCCCGCGCGCCGGCGATGTGCGCATGCAGCGCGTGCATGTCAGCGCCATCCATAACGAAATCGCGCGCGACCCCGCCGCCGTGATCGGCATGCAACTGAAACGTCCGCTGTCGCCCGGGGCGCCGATCGCCATCGCCGATCTGATGCGCCCGACCCAGGTGACGCGCGGCGAGCCGGTGCGGCTGCGGTTGGAGGCGAATGGCTTGTCCGTCGCGGGCGAAGGCATCGCCCTGGAATCGGGTGCCGAGGGTGAGAAAATCCGGGTGCGCAACACAACATCTCAGGCGGTGCTGGAGGCGGTGATCATGGGCTCCGGCGTCGTCCGCGTGTTGCCGGGGACGGCGCCGATTTCATCGCAGGCCCGGCTTGGCCTGTCCGGCGCCAGAGGGGGTTGAGCATGCGTATTGGTCGGTTCGTTATCGTGACAATGTGCTGTGCCCTGGGCGGTTGCGGCAATTTGCAACGATTATCAGAGGTGGGGCGGCCGCCGGCGTTGAGCAAGACGTCGGATCCGACGAAGGATCCAGGCTACCGTCCCATCACGATGCCGATGCCGCACGCGCAGAGCGCGCCCAATGAGGCGAACGCGCTGTGGCGCTCAGGCTCGCGGGCGTTCTTCAAGGATCAACGGGCGGCGCAGGTGGGGGATATCGTCACCGTGGTCGTTTCGATGACGGATTCGGCGAAGTTGAACAACGTGACGACGCTGACTCGCAGCAGCGGGGAGACGGCGGGCATTCCGGATTTTCTGGGGCTGACCAGCCGGTTGGGGCCGACGATCGTCGATCCCTCGAAGATTATTTCATTGAGTAGCAACAACAACAGCGCGGGCAACGGGCAGATCCAGCGTAACGAGGCGGTGACCCTGCGGCTGGCGGGCGTGATCACGCAGGTGCTGCCGAACGGCAATCTGGTGGTGGCGGCGCGGCAGGAATTCGTTGTCAATAACGAGTTGCGGGAACTGCGGACGACGGGGGTGATCCGTCCGCAGGACATCGCCTCGGACAACACCGTGCTGCATGACCGGATGGCGGAGGCGCGCATCCAGTATGGCGGGCGTGGTCAGGTGTCGGATTTGCAGGGGCCGCGCTGGGGTCAGCAGATCATGGATATTCTGTTGCCGTTTTGAGCGGTGGGCCAGGCGCGGTAGTCTGATCGCATGAA
>JAYVXQ010000218.1:0-5280 GCA_043785025.1 Acetobacteraceae bacterium | reverse complement strand
GTGCCGGCGAACTGGCGGGAGTGGTGCGATCAGGTCACGGATAATTTTCGCGTCATCAGCTCAAAGGAATTCCGGATTATCGGGTGAGCAGGGTATATCTAGCAGCCTGTCGGACTTAGGGCCTGGCTGACTGAATGGGTGACCGGTAGAATCGTGATATCGGTTCGCGTCGCTTTCCGGTCTCCCCCGTATGGCCAATTTCCGCCCCACCGACCGCCTGACCCGCTTCTTGCTGCCGCCGTCGATCGATGAATGGCTGCCGGAACGCCACCTGGCGCGTTTCGTCGTTGAGGTGATCGGGGGCCTCGACCTGACCGCCATGAGCAAGAGCTATCGCGGCACTGGGTCTGCGTCCTACCACCCGGCGGCGCTTCTGAGCCTTCTGATTTACGGTTGCGCGACCGGTGTGTTTTCCAGCCGCAAGTTGGAACGGGCGATGTATGATTCAGTGGCGTTTCGCTTCATCGCGGCGAACGATCATCCAGACCATGACACCTTCGCTACGTTCCGGCGGCGGTTCCTGAAAGAAATCGAGGCA
Source organism: Acetobacteraceae bacterium (assembly GCA_043785025.1). Taxonomy (GTDB): domain Bacteria; phylum Pseudomonadota; class Alphaproteobacteria; order Acetobacterales; family Acetobacteraceae; genus Rhodopila. The sequence continues at coordinate 4,742 of JAYVXQ010000218.1, read as the reverse complement.
CTGTTCGTCAAAGTGCTGTTGCTCGCACGTGAGAGGGGCGTGCTGAAACTGGGCACGGGGGCGTTGGACGGGACCAAAATTCACGCCAACGCCAGCCGCCACAGCGCTTTGTCGTATGAGCACGCGGGCAGAATCGAGGCACAGTTGAAGGCGGAAGTGGCCGAACTGCTGAAGAAAGCCGAGGCGTCCGCCCAGACGGATATCCCCGATGGGATGTCGATCCCGGAAGAACTGGCACGGCGCGAGGATCGATTGGAAAAACTCGCCGGCGCCAAAGCGAAGATCGAGGGCCGCGCGAAGGTACGTTACAAACGGGAACCGGCGAAGCATGAAGCGAAGCTGGCGGCGCGGGCGGTAAAAATCGCCGCCACAGGCAAGAAGCCCGGCGGCAAAGCGCCTCAATCTCCGGCGGAAGGCCCGCTGCCAAAGGATCAGGTCAATCTGACCGATGAAGAGTCCCGCATCATGCCCACGCCTGGCGGCGGTTTCGAGCAATGCTATAACTCCCAGGCGGCGGTGGCGGCCGGGAGCATTCTGATGAGGCAATGCCCGATCCGCTCGGGAACATTCCTGGATGAGGCAATACGACCGCTCAAGGTAATTGTCGCCGGGCACCTGGATGAGGCAATACGATTCCCATCTTGATTGTCGCGCGGCACGTCACGGTGTGGCGGCGGGCCTGGGAGCAGGTGATCCCGTTCTTTCCTTTCCCGCCGGAGATCAGGGCTGATGTGATCGCGCGCATCGCCGATCAACCTGTCCGGCGCCTGGACGAACTCCTCCCATGGAACTGGCGAGACACACGCGCCGAGCCCGCTGCTGCCGCCTGAGGACTTCCGCCGCGTCACTCACCGGATGGATACTGATCAGCTCGATCAGGGGATAATGGTACGCCGGCGGCCAGCGGTGGCGTTACGTCACTCGACCGGCTTGAGGACTTACGGCGACGTCGCGAGCTCCACATAGACCGACTTCATCTGCTCCACTATTCTCGGCCACAGCCATTGTTGGCGAACGACGCGCGCTCCCGTCTCTGATATTCGGACGCGATATGCGGGATCTTCGACAAGCCGAATAACGGCCTTTGCCAACGCCGGCCCGCTTCTGGGCGTGAAAAGCAAGCCTGAGCTTTCGTGTTCCAGAATTTCGGCGGGTCCTCCAACCGCAGATGCAGCAATCGCGAGTCCATGCAGCATCCCCTCCAGGATCACCATGCCAAATGGCTCATACCAGCTTGGAACGACAAGGATATCTGAGGCGCGATACCACTCCGTCATTTGTGAAGCTGTGAGCCATCCCGTAAATAAAATCTGCTCGCGGTAGGGCTTAAGCTGAGGGGGCATTAGCCATTCCTCCATCTCCTGCCCGGTGCAGTGGCGATGGCCGCCAGCCATGACAAAGCGGACTGTCGGAATTTCGGCGAGCACGATCACCATAGCCTGCATCAGTTCCCAAATACCCTTGCGGTCAACGAATCTGCCACTAAACAAGACAATGGGAGCTTCATCTCCTGTGCTCCTTGGACTCGCCGGAAGGACCTCGTCGTCAATCCCATTGCCTACCACCCGGATCCGATCGTCGACTCCTGGGCAGTATTGTTTAAGAAGGTTACGCTCGCTGTTGGTAAGCGCTATGATCCGATCAGATCCATAAACTACTTCCTCCTGCTCGGTCCACTGGCTCACGCATTCAGCGGGGCCGTGCCCGAGTTCGTATTCGGCGCGGTCCAGGGAATGCACCGTATACACCAATGGTGTGCCAAGTCGCCGACGAAGAGCCTGGGCAATCGGCCATAGCCAAAAGGTGTGAAGATGAAGGATATCAGGCTGCCATCTTGCGGCCAGAGAAATCATCGCGTCAAAATCGTTGAACACAACTTCGAATAAGGTCGCTTCTGGCTTGCCGCGGCGAACTGGCATCGGGGTAGCCGAAGATGGCGCGAGCTCGATCTTTCCATAAGCGTTACCCGCATGGTGGCCTAAGAGCAGGACGCCCACCGACATGCCAGCTATCGCCGAGGCCCTGACCAGACCGCCAACAGCTGTCCCCAACCCACCGTAGATCACTGGGGGAAATTCTGTTGTCAGATGCAGAACCCTCATCTTGAATTCCCCAAGGTCCCCGAGCGGGGCTATGGATTCGGACGTATTTGGATATTGCGGAACAGGACGTGACCAGTGTGCGATTGAAGGCCGACAAAGCCCGGCGCGCTCGAGATGCCACGAGTTAGGTCGGTGTTGGTGAAATCGGTTTTCTGTTGCCCGTTCAGGAATACGAGAAAGCGGTTCCCTTTTACGCGGATCTCGAATTCGTTCCACACGCCGGGACCGTTCGGGACCACGCTTTCGTCAAGAGTCTGGTTCGGCATGTTATAGATAGCTCCCGTCGTACGGAATTTCTTGTCAACGGATTGACCTGGCGGAGGAGCCCCACGCCCAAGAGCATCGATCTGCACTTCAAAACCGAAGTCCACAGCTACGAAGGCGGTGTTATCGTAGTTTTTGGAGTTGGCGTCCGGAAAGCGCAGGAAAATGCCGGAATTATCGTCGTCACGCCAGGTTAGCCATTGTAACGTCAATATGTAATCGGCGAATGGGACTTTCGTATAAAACAAACCGAGATCAGTTCCGGGCGCTGATTCAAGTCCACCATCCACGACATGGAACCGCCCAGGATAATCCCGTCCAGGCTGGTTCTTAATGGTGGACATGTGCCAGCTCGCGGGCGAGTTGCCGTCGAACAGCAAAGTGAACCCGGCACTTGCCTGCGGACGTGGCTTTTTTAGATGATCGCCCAGTCGGCGCGCGAGCGCAGTTCCGGTAAGCATCGGATTTGGAGAACCGAGAGTTGGGAACAGGGCTGGACCGGCGACGTATGCGTTCATCACGTGGTGGAAACGGGCGGAGTCATTCGTCACCGAGTCAGCCGGATTGACGCCCATCCGAAGTGTTCCGGCCTCGTGGTGGGTAGTGCCCATGGGGTCCCGACGTTTCTGAAATGGCAGTACGGTCGACGCGAATGCGTTCGGTTGAACAGTAAAGATCTGGTTCGGCGTGCCTTGCGGAGGATCGAACACCTCATAGGGCTGACCATTAGCGAACAACTTCGCCACGTCGTCGGCTGTCTCATCCATGGCATTCCAAAGGTTATTGTCACGCGGCGAAGGCGCTAACTCGACAAAAGCGCGGGGCATGCCGAACTCGTCGATGTCGCCCGACAACGTCACTTTGCTGGCCGAATTTCGTGGGGTCATCTCGCCAATTCCACGAATGGTGATCACGACATTGTCGTCGTTCGACAGGCGTAAAGCCTGCAGCTGGTCGAACTCCGGAACTTTCTTAAAGAGTTCGGCTTCGGAATCCGTGCTCGGCCGGTCGAGACCGGAGGCCGTGATCTGTAGGTGAAAGGTGCCAAATTCATTTGGTGCATATTGAAATCGACCCTTAACAAAAAGAGCCGACGATTCCAGCGCGGTCGGCAGGTCAGGCGGGAGCGCGGCGCGCGGGATTCTGATCGTGAGATTTGAGCGCAAATGGGCGATTAGGTTCTGGCCGATGAGACCGCTGTTCGGTAGGTTCGGAAATGAGGTCAAAGATAGCCGGGTGCTTTCGATGGTGCCAACCGCGATGACGACCACCGCGCCGTCGGGCACCGGAACCGATTGTTCGATGCCAAATTGTTTAAGCAAAACCTCTGTGACAGCAGTCTGTCCATTGCGAACCCCTGTTACCAGGCGGGTGACATGCACGTCGGGCACTATCATTAACCGTTTTTTTACATCGTCTCCGCCAGACCTGACCTGCGCGACACGGGCGGCCTCCATCATGAGTGGTGCTGCGCTGAACTTGTTCATCGGGAAAAACCCCGGAAGGGGAGCGGCGCCCTGCACCGCCAAAGGCGCTTCAAGTTTGAGGATATCGGGGGGATTTGGTCCCACGTCGCTTAGATTCAGCGGCAGTTCCGCAAATGGAATGGCGTGCCGCACCGACATATTATTAATAACGCCATTGATACCGTCGGCGAGACGCTGGCGCAGAGACTGATGTAAGGCACCGTGCATAAAATCGTTTGTTGTATCTGTACCGATCTGCTTCGCGGCCTCGTCGAAGTATTGCGCTTTCAAGTCCATAATAACATTACCGGGCCACACCGTCGATGGCATTTCAGTATCGAGGAGTCGAGGCGACCAACCGCCAAAGAAAAGCGAACGACCGCCGATCGTATAGGCCAGGCCCTGGAAGCCTGGCACGTTCGAGCGCCATGGCAGACCCCAGATCTCATTCCCGGGCTGGCCATTGAGTGGGAGATTTTGGAAATGCTCAGGCAGGGAATGGCGGCCGGCCTCGAGTACGAGAATTCGATAACTGTTCGTGTCGTCGGTGTACAAAAGGTGTTGCGCCAGAACGCCGCCGAAGCTACCGCCTCCGATGATGATTGCGTTGAACGGTCGAGCATCGCTTTGTGGACTGCCATCGGGACGCTGCGCAGTTTTATCTGCACTGTGCATGGCCTCATCAAAACCGTTGCACATGTATCGACCGAGAATATCAACTGAGAAATCTGTCAATTGCGCGGTTTTGCTTGAGGCCATGATCACTCTCCCCGCTTGGTTTTCAGCCATGCTCGATTGAACCAGGGCTTTGGCACAGCCGAGCCGCTTTCCATCATGTGACCGCCTTGCCGCCGAAGTCTCATCCGTAAGGGACTGGCTCTTTGAAGGACGGTTTCATGCCGAAGACTAG
>JAYVXQ010000217.1:0-16204 GCA_043785025.1 Acetobacteraceae bacterium | reverse complement strand
TATAGACCTCGTGGCCCGCCATGGCTTCCAGTTTCGCATGTCCGGAATGTTCGAAATCGGCCCAGGGAGAGGCGATTTTCTCGGCCCATTCGGTGGTGCAGTGGCGGTCGATGATGGCGCGTTGTGAGTCCGAAAGGGATTCGTATTTCGCCTTGTTCATGCCCCAGACGAAGGTGCCGGTCCAGAATGGCATGTCCATATGAAATTTCGCGACCTTATCGATGCCGAACAGCATGATCGAGCCCCAGGGAAAGGTAATCGTATCCGCGACGCCGCGTTCCAGTATCTCGCGCGCCTCGGGGGCGGAGGCCTGGACATTGGTGCCGCCCAGAAGGGTGACAAACCCGCCCATGGTGGCATTTCCTGGCCGCACTTTCGTGCCGCGGATATCCTCGGGCACCAGGATTTTTTTGCGGCCATGGAACGAACCGGGATCCAGAACGAAGACGAGGCAGGGATGGATGTCCTTCATCTCCTTCGCCGCGTATTTGCGGTACCAGGCGTCGAGTGCCGCGCTGCCGCCTTTGGCGTTGCCGATCAGGAACGGTAATTCGCCGGCGGCGATGACGGGGAAGCGGCCGGGCTGATAGCCGGGATTGATGTAGGCGAAATCGTCGATGCCGTCGCGAGTCATATCGTAATGATCGAAGGCTTTGCCCAGTTGTTCAGAGGGGAAAAGGGTGGCTTTGATGGTGCCGCCGGATTCCTTCTCGATGTCCTTGCCCCATTCGATGAAGGACGGGTTCAGCGGATGCGCGGGCGGTACCCAGGACGAGAATTTTAAATTGACGACTTTATCCTCGGCGTTCGCGGCAACCGTTCCCAACGCGAGAACGGCGGCCAGAGCCGCTGTGAAAAGGCGCATGTTTTTTGTTTCCTCCGTGTGTCGATGTCAGGTGTTTTTGCGCATCACATCCAGGCCCTGACGCAGGTCGGCGATGAGGTCGGCGGTGTCTTCCAGACCGATGTGAACGCGCACGAGGGGCCCGGCGAAGTGTCCGGTGCCGGCGGTGCGGGTGACGAAACCGGTTGTCGGGACCGCCAGGCTTTCAAAGCCGCCCCAGGATGCGCCGATGCCGAACAGGTCCAGTGCCTCGACGAAACGATGGGTGGCTTCGGGGGCGAATCCGGGCTGAAATTCGACGCCGAACAGGCTGCACGCGCCGGTGAAATCGCGTTTCCAGATTTCGTGGCCGGGGGCACCGGGCAGTGCCGGGAACAGGACCTGAGCGATTTCCGGCTGTTGGCGCAGCCAGGTGCCGACCTCGATCGCGGATTCCATTTGCGCTTTCAGGCGCACGGCCATGGTGCGCATGCCGCGCAACGTCAGCCAGCAATCGTCGGGGCTGGCGTATTGGCCGAGTTCGCGGGCGGCGGCGTGCAAGGTCAGCCAGTCGTCCTGGTTGTTGACGGTGATGGTGCCGATCAGCACGTCGGAATGGCCGGCGGCGTATTTCGTGGCGGCCTGGATGGAGACATCGACGCCGTGTTTGAAGGGCTGGAAGTGATGCAGGCCCCAGGTGTTGTCCATCAGGACCTTGGCCCCTCCCGCATGTGCCGCGCGCGCGATGGCGGGGATGTCCTGCACCTCAAACGTGTGGCTGCCGGGACTTTCCGTGTACACAACGGTGGTGTTGGAACGCATCAGCGCGGCGAGGCCGCGTTCGTCGATGCCGGGGTCATAGAAGGTCGTTTCGACGCCGAATTTTTTCAGGATGGAGCCGGCGAAGTTGCGCGCGGGACCGTAGACGTGATCGGGCATCAAACAATGATCGCCGGTTTTCAGCCAGGCCAGCAGCGGCGTGGTGACGGCGGCGAGTCCGGTCGAGACGACATAGCAACGGGTGCCGCCTTCGACGGCGGCCATCATTTCCTCGAGCGCCCAATGGGTGGGGGAGCCGCCGGTGCCGTAGGTCAGTACCTGCTCGCCTTTGCGGGCTTGCAGCGCCTGACGCTCAGCGACGGTCGGGACCAGCACGGTGGAACCGCGCAGCAGTGGCGGATTGACGAAGCCGTGCTCGCGTTTGGATTTTCGTCCCGCGTGCGACAGCGTCGTGCGAAACCCGTGCGTTTTCATCAATTCGTCTCCACCGGTGTGTCGGGGCGCCCGCCCCATTCGGTCCATGATCCGTCGTAGACCGCGCCCTCGGGCAGGCCGGCGAGGCGCAGGCCCAAGGTCAGGATGCAGGCGGTGACGCCCGAGCCGCAACTGGTGACGACGGGGATCGAGCCGTCGACGCCGGCTTTGGCGAAGCGCGCTTTCAGCTCCGCGACGGGCCGGAACGTTCCATCGGCGTTCAGCAGGTCGGTGTAGGGGATGTTGGCGGAGCCGGGGACGTGGCCGGAACGCATGCCCATGCGCGGCTCGGGGGTGGCACCGGTGAAGCGGCCGGCGGCGCGGGCGTCCAGCACCAGCTCGGCGTCGGAGGCGACGTTGCGGATGATGTCGCCGACGCCGCGCAGGCGCATGGCGCGGTAGTCGGGATGGAAGGAACCAGGGGTGGCGGGGACGGGCGTGCCGGAGGCAATGACGCGGCCCTCGCGGCGCCATTTTGGCAGGCCACCGTCCAATACCGCCGCCTGATCATGGCCGAACAAGCCCATCAGCCACCAGCCGCGGGCGGCCGAGGCGAGGCCTTTCTGGTCGTAGAACACGATGCGGCTGGCGTTGGAGGCACCCATGGCGCTGAGTAATTTGGCGAAGCGGCCGGGGGTCGGGACCATGTGCGGCAGATCGGTGTCGGGGTCGGCGACCTCATCGATGTCGAAATATCTCGCACCTTGGATATGGGCGGTCAGGAACTCCGCCTTGCCGTCTTTGTTCTCGTTGGGCAAATATTTCGTGGCGTCGAAGACCAGCAGATCGGCTTTGTCGAGTTCGTTCGCCAGCCAATCCGTTGTTACAAGCGGTCCCATCGCGGTGTCCTCCCGGTGCCCATCCCAGGGGGGAGTGTCCCAGGCCCTGCCCGCGAGTCAATCAGGCGTCGCGCAAAGCGAGGATGACGCGGCGGTTTTGCTTGCCCTTGTTCTCGATCTTGACGATCTGGATCGGGCCGATTTCGCCGGTGCGGGAGACATGGGTGCCGCCGCAGGGCTGCAGGTCCACCAGGTCGCCGTCGCCGATGCGCATCAGCCGCAGGCGGCCGGTGCCTCGGGGCGGTTGGACGGACATGGTGCGAACCAAGGTCGGATCGGTGTCGAGGACCGCTTCGTCAACCCATTCGATGCGCACCGGGTGGTCGGCGGCGATGAGGGCGTTCAGCTCGGCCTCGATGGTTTCCTTGGGTGGCGGATTGGGCAGGTCGAAATCGAGGCGGGATTTATCGGCGCCGACCGATCCACCGGTGACAGCGGCGCCCTTGATCAGGCTGCACAGCAAATGCATCGCGGTGTGCATGCGCATCAGGCGATGGCGGCGGGTCCAGTCGATTTCGGCGGAAACGGTGGCGCCGGCCGGCGGGAGCCTGGCGTCGGGGGTGGGGACGTGCAGGATCGTTTCGCCCTCGCCCTTGATGGTGTCGGCGATCACGGTTTCGCCGCCGTCCCATCGCAGCGTGCCGATGTCGCCGGGTTGGCCGCCGCCGCGGGCGTAGAAGACGGTGCGGTCGAGGACGATGCCCTCCGGGCCTGTGGTGAGGACCATGGCATCGGCGCGCGCGAGGGTGGGTTGGTCGAGGAACAGGCGTTCGGTCATGCGGCGATCCTTTCGGCGATGAATTCAGGCGCGGTCAACGGCCCACGCGAGGCTGCTCAATTGACCCATCGAGGCCACGACGGGATGGCGGTCGACTGGTTTCAGCCGCTGTTTGAGGCTTTGCTTAATATGGGCTGGATCGATTGGACGCGGCCACAAACGCGAGCGGGAAGCCGGTTGTTCGAGGTGTAAAACAACCCGTAATCGGCTCGCTGAGGTCATCGCAATGGCAAAGCTCTTCTCATCCGCGTCGGCGGCGTTCACGCTGGCGGGAAGTATCGCGGCCAGGGTATCGAACACCTTGTCCGAGACGATTTGGCCGAGATCTTTAGCGTCGGGTCGATCGTCGCGGCCTATGGGCATTCGGGTATAGTCTTTGACCTCTATCATCCAAGCGGTTCCCGATGGATCGATCGCAAGCATGTCCAAGGCCTTGATATTATTCCGCATGGCTATCCAATGACCGCGATAAAACTTCCAATCATCGTACTTGCACACCCGCCAGCCGACGGCGAACCGAAAATTGATCCCATCAACATGCACTTCAACATCGGACGCTCTCACGCCTCGCTGGCCAAATATCGGTCGGATTGGGCCAGCTCTTCATTGAGTACGCGAATGTCGCCGATGTCGTCGATAGACTCTCCTTGCGCGACCGTGACACCATCCTCGCCCATGTGGAGACCAAAAAACCGCGCGGCATAGTCTGCTTCCCGCCGTTTGTGAATCAGCATCTCAAGCTCGCGCAGTAGAAAGAGGCTGTGCGTGGCGAGGAACACCTGTACGCCGTTGGCACTAAGCTGTACGATGGTTTCCGCCAGTTTCGCTATCAGTCGTGGATTGAGGTTAGATTCAGGTTCATCCCAGAAAAGGTAGCCATTTTCCAGGATAACACCGGTTGCCACGAGGCGGGCCAACATTCCGAACTTGCGTACCCCTTCAGCGACCAGCGGCATCTCGATACTGCCGCCCGGTCCGTTAAGATAAAACCGTCCATTCGCGTCCAAAACTATTTTACCGTCCATCGCTTTCTCGAGCGGGCCGAGTAAATCATTGATTATTTGGTCTTTTCGTCCACGGCTTAAAGGTGTCCCCAATAATTGACAGGTGTCTCGCCAGGTCTCATCAAATTCGAGAAAATGGCTATCGTAGATTGACGCGAAATTCGGATAGATCGTCAATAATTCGCGGGTCGGGAAATAGGCCGCTGACGTAGCGATCCACAACTCCGGGATTTTCTCCAGCACTACTTCCTTCTGGCTGTTGGTCGCGAAACTAAACGACAGTCCAGCCTTAAGTGGTAGACACTCGATAGCGATGTCGCATCTTACCCGGCCGCGATGCCGGCTCGCGAGACGTCCAAGACTATCAGGACGAAATACGTTGACAAGTTTTTCAGCAAGCCGGGTCTGTAGGAGAGTCTTTGTCGGCGCTGATGCCTTCGGCTTGCGGCCTTCCTCCCGGCTGGCGGCCAAAACAGCGTAAGCCATTTTTAACAAATGGGTTTTACCCGTGCCGTTTTCGCCGACAATGACATTTAGGTTGCGACCGAAGCGAAGATCCGCGTCGGCGAACACACTCATGTTCCTGACCCGCATTCGTTTAAGCAAAACACCCTCCGCGAGTCGCCATCCGCCACGCGGACTTAAATAAAATACGAACGTAACGCCATGCCACCGCCACCAACAGAGGGCACCAACGTGCGTTCGGTCATGCGGCGATCCTTTCGGCGCGTTCCAGGAACCCGCGATTGACGACGCTGTCGGGCCGGGTGCCCAGACGTTCATGCGCCAGCGACAAGGCGACCGGCCGCATGCCGCCGCGCAACGCCGCCTCGGTCAGCGTCCAGTCGACGACGTCGCGTTGGGCGTGGCTGCCGCCGATGCGCCACAGGTCGAAGCGCACCGGCTGCAACAGCGCGACGGCGCGGGCGTACTCGCCGCGATGGAAAGCGATGAGGCCGTCCATCAACGGCAGCCCGACCTCGCGGTAGATCGTCGCGGTTTCGGTGGTTCCCGACGCGGTGGCGCGCATCCAGGCCAGGCGGCGTTGGACGAGCGCGTCATCGCCGGCGCCGAGTTCGGCCATGATGGCGTGCAGGTCGGTGAACAACAGGCATTGACCGTCGGCGTGACCATCCCAACGTCCCACCAGGTCGCGCCAGCGCGCGGTGACATCGACGCCCAACGTATCGAGCCGCCACAGCAGCGCCGAGGTGTTGCACAGGTTCAGGCCAAGCGGGCGCAGGGTTTCCAGGATAGGCCCGTCATACAGCGCGAGGGCGGCGTCGTATTGGCCGAGTTCAACGTGGTACAGCGACTTATGCCACCAGATATGCACCCGGGTGAGGTTTTCGGGGGCCGACCAGTACGGCGCGCGGCTGTCCATCCAATTCAGTCCCTCGCGCGGACGCCCGGTCATTTCCATGACGTGGGAGACGGTGTGGTGCGGCCAGAAACTATGCGGCTCCAGCGCGGCGGCTTCGCGCGAGACGTCCTCGGCGCGGGCGTAATCGCCGGCTTCCTCGTGGCCGAAACCCTGGAACGCCAGCATGGTGCCAAAACTCGGCATGGCGCGCGACCATTGTGGCAGCGCGCGGGCGGAGCGGTCGCGAACCCAGCGGAAGCGGCCGAGATAGCCGTCCAGCAGCATGGCGGCCTGGTGCGCGACCAGATCGAACGGATATTGCATTAAATGGCGGTCGAGAATGGTGACGGCGGCGCCGCGCGCGCCGGAGCCGGCCTCGGTCAGCGCGGCGACATGGGCGTGCTCGCGATCGTTCATCAGACCAGCGGCGGCGGCGTCGCGTCCGGCGCGCGCTTTGGTCATCAGGGTTGGATCGTTGGCGAGGTTGAACAGCCAGGCCTTGCCGATATGCGCCATGGCGAAATCGGGCGCGGCGGCGAGGGTTTCGTCGAACAGGCCCAAGGCGTCGCCGTGGCCGGAGTTATAGGCGCGGACCGCCTGATCGTACAGCACCACAGCCTCGTTCGTGGCGCCGCTGACTGAATGCCCTTGAGCGTCCTTAATCATGGTTCCCTCCATTTTTCCCGGAGCATAGCGCGTTTCGCGGCCAGCCATAGCAGGCCGATGGTCGTCACACTGTTGGGCAGCCGTCCGGACAAAGCGAGGTCGATCGCCCGATCGGCGGGCCAGACCCGGGTGCGAATGTCCTCGCCTTCCTCGGCCGCACCGGCGTGGCCAACGATGCCGTCAGCGTCGCACATGGGCGAACGGATGCGGCCGGCGAATAATTCCAGCACCTCATCGCAGCCGCCGGGGGTCAGCAGGAATGATCCGATGCGTTCCAGCCGATCGGCCTCGAGCCGGGTTTCCTCGCGCAGTTCCCGGTGCATGGCCTGGTCGGCGGGTTCGCCGTCCTCGATCAGGCCGGCGGGCAGTTCGATCATCACCGGGTCGAGACCGGCGGCGAGGGCGGGCAGGCGGAATTGTTCGATCAGGACAACGGTGTCGGCGATGGGATCATAGGGGACGAGGCCGGCGGCGCGGCCGCGGCGCCACAGCTCCCACGTGCGGGCGCCGGACATCGCGCCGTCGAAACGGCGGTGGCGGAAGCGGATCAGATCGACGGCGAACCGGCCCGACCAGGCGCGGGTCTGCGATTCGATGACCGCGTCGGGATGGGCGGGGATGGGGGGCGGCGTTCGCGACTGCATCGCGGGATTATACACGGTTGGCCCGTCTCTCTAAATCAGGGGCCTCTAAATCATGCGCTGGGTCTCGGGATCAGTGGGCGTGAAAAAAATCTCGCTCGGCGGGCGGAAAATGCCGGCTCAGGGGCAAAACGTTGCTTGACGCTTTCGGTCCGGCTGCGCACGATAAGGGCCATGCAACAAATCGCCGACGCACTGAAACTGTACCTGCACGAACACCTGTTCGCCCTTTCGCCATGGGTGGATCAGGCGATGGGGCACCTCGTCGATTTCGCTCTGGGCCCGCTGACCGGAACCAACACCCGATTTTACTGGGTTTACCTGGCCGAGGCCGCCGGTCTGTTGCTGGTGCTGCATCTGGCGCGGGCCAGGACGATCCGGGGATTTTACCAATTTTGCTTCCCTCGCGCGGTGATGACCCACCGGTCGACCTGGATCGATTGGCAACTGAACCTGGCCAACCAGGTCTTCGGCCAGAGCTTCAAAATATTCTGGCGTCTGTCGGTTCCCGGCCTTACCGCGCTCTTCCTGGCGTGGATCGAGCTTGGGTTCGGACCAGCGCAACATTATTGGACCTATGGTTGGGGCTCGTTGACCGTGCTCACCATTCTGGTCCTGTTGGGCGACGACCTCGGCTATTACGCGTTTCACCGCGCGGCGCATAACATTCCGGCCTTGTGGGCGTTTCACAAAGTGCATCATTCCGCCGAGGTCCTGACCCCCCTCGTCGCGGGGCGCGTGCATCCGATCGAAATGGCATTGAGCGAGCCCGTGCGGGCGGCCGGGGCGGCGATGGTGATGGCACCCGCTTTGTGGCTGTTCGATGGGGAGCCTGCATTTCTGACCGTGTTCGGCATCAGCGTCACCTCGTTGATCTTCGGCGCTCTGGGCAATCAATTGCTGCACACGGAAACGCCGATCTCCTGGGGGCCGAAGCTCGACCGGATCCTGGTCAGCCCGTCGGTGCATCATTTGCATCACAGCACGGCGCCCCAACATTTCAACAAGAACATGGGCGGGCTGCTGGCGATCTGGGACTGGATGTTCGGCACGCTGGTGTTGCCGGTGCCGGGTGAAACAGTGCGGTTCGGCCTGGATGACAGCGGGCGCCAAGTACACCCCAATTTCCTGGCCGCCTATGCGCTGCCCTTCTGGGATATGCTGCCGGAACGCCTGCGGGACGCGATGACCGGCACCGCGACAGCGGGCGCCGGCGGCGGGATGATGGCGGCCAGCGGGATGACGCATAGCGGGATGACGCTTAGTGGCATGACAACGGGAATGGCCACGGGCGTGATCGACGCGGGGCTGATAGACGCGGGACGGATAGACACGGGACGGATAGACGCGGGCCTGATCGAACCGCGCCTGGTCGAACCGCGCCTGGTCGATTCGGGCATGACGGCCGGCGCGATGGATAAGCTGTCGGCGCCTTGAGCGGATCGATCTGGCAACGCGCCGCGACGTTCGCCGTCCTGAGCTGCGATATTTTCGATACGCTGATCCACCGCGTGCTGGCGCGGCCGGAGGATGTGTTTCTGGCCGTGGGACTTCGCGGGGAAACGGCGGGGTTGATCACCGTCTCCGCCGCCGATTTCGCGGTGCACCGTCAAACCGCCGAGCGGGTCACCCGCGCCGCCGCCGAGGCCGCCGGTTTTGACGAGGTCAGGATCGCCGAAATCTACGACTTTCTGGCGGCGCGCGGGATCGTCACCAGCGCCGAACGGATGGCGCGGCTGGAATTCGAAACGGAATGCGACGTCTGCCGTCCCATTGCCGCGGTGCAACAAGAACTGGCGCGGATCGATCCGGCGCGGGTCGTGTTCGCCTCCGACACCATTCTGCCGGGGGAATGGCTGGCCGAATTGCTGGACCGATGCGGATATGGCGGGGGCGTCCGGGTGTTCTGCTCGGCGGATTTGCGGCTCAGTAAACATACCGGACGTTTGTTTCCCGCGATGGCCGCGACGCTTGGGGTGGCGCCGGCGGAGATCCTGCATATCGGCGATAACGCCGTTTCGGATGTGATCCGGGCAAAGGCGGCGGGTTTCGCGTGCGAACATCTGGCGGCGCGGCGGGCGCGCGCCGAGGAGGACCCGGCGCCGCATCCGATCGTCCGGCTGGCGGACAGCCTGGCGCGGACCCGCGCGTTGACGGATGACGGCGATGCCGCGGGCGATGGACGCTGGTTGGGGGGGATGGCGGCACCTCTGGTGATCGGGTTCAGCCTGTTCGTGCTTCAGGAGGCGCGGCGGCGCGGGATCACCCGGCTGTACTTCCTCGCGCGGGACGGGTATCTGCCGATGGAGATCGTCGCGCGGCTGCTGGATTTGCGTGGGGAGCGGGCGGGTTACTCTCTCGTCTATCTGCATCTGTCGCGCGCGAGTGCGACGGAACAGGCGCGGGATTACCTCAACGCCAGCGGATTTCTCGACCCTGGCCCCCGGATGGTCGTTGATCTGGGCTGGCGCGGCGGCATTCAGTCCGCGTTGAGCGAATTTTTGCCCCTGGGCGATTTGTCCGGCTGCTATCTCGGGCTGTGGCAAGCCGCGCTGCGGGACGGGTTCGGGCCGCGCGAGGCCTCCGGCTATGTCTGCGCGTTCGGCGCGCCGGTGCATCGCACGGCGATCCTGCGCGAGGGGTATATCGTGCCGGAGCTGATTTTCTCGGCCCCGCACGGAACCGTGCTGTCGCACACGCAAGGCGTTGGTGCCGCGCCGGTGCACGCGGCGGAGAGCGGGGACGCCGGCGAGACCCGGCGGGCGGCGTTCGCGGCGTTGGAGGATACGATCCTCGATACGTTCGACACGCTGACCCGGCTGATCGGCCGCATTTGGCCGGAGGCGATCGACGCCGATAGCGCGCTGGCTCCGTTACGCGCACTGCTGACCGCGCCATCGAAGGCCGCGGTCGCGCGGGTGAACCGGATTCCGTTCATTCACGATGCGACCGGCGAGGTTCTGCTGTCCGCGGTCAATCCCCTGCCCTGGCATGAGGCGTTGCGGGGGCCGCGGCGGGCGTTGCGGCGTTTGGACAACGCGCCATGGCGGGCGGGGGCAATCCGCGCGGCCTTGCCCGCTTTTATCCCGTTCATGCCGTGGGATGTGCTGAAATACCGGGTGGAGCGTTTATTAGTGTATACCCAGGTTTCGGAGAAATCCGGGTAAACGCGCCCAGGGTTGGCGTGGCGGCGGGCGCGAAACCAAAACAATACCCGGATTTCTGAATGATCCGGGTATATCATCCGCTCAGGTGGCCACACCTGAGCGGATAAAGATGCTCGCTCAAACAAATATTGAGAGAGGGTTCCGTGAGCCAATGCGATCGGAACCCGCTCTAAGGACGCGGTAGCACGGCGGTTCGGCGCCACGGACGCAGGCGGGTCAGAACGCGGGCGATGAGAGCCGATTCGGGCCCCTCGGGGCGGCCTGAGGCAACCCAAAGCGTGTATTGCGCGGCGATGTGAACGGCGGCGCCCCAGGCTGACAGCGCGATCCATTGGACGATCCGGATCGTGGCCGCGTCGGATTCCGGCCAAACCAGGCTGGCGGCGGTGACGGCGGCGGCCATGATCGCGGCGGCGGCGAAGCTGCGCCAGGTCGGACGCGCGACGTCCCGCCAGGTCATCCCCAGAAGCGGGCGCAGCCGGTGGAACCAGGCGGTCGCGTTGATGATCGCGGACAGCGCCATCATCGCCATGCCCGCGTTGAGCCCGCCCCACATGACCGCGGGGATCACCAGCGCCAGACGCAACGCCAGGCACAGCGCCATGATCCCGACATAGGGCCGCTGCGCATTGCGGACCATGTAAATCCCGCCGGAAAAATGGCCCAGAGCGTCGAACAAGGCGCAGATGGCGCCCAGAGCCAAAGCCGGCGCGGCATCGGTCCATTGCGGGCCCAACGCGACGGCGACGACGTAAGGCGCGGTGGCGGCGATGCCGGCCGACATCGGCACCATCACCATCACCAGAAAGCCGAAGCCGGTCAGCACCTGTTGGCGCAACGCCGCCAGATCGTCCGCGACCCTGGCATAGCCCGCGTGCAAGGGACGGCGGATCGGGGCCGCGATCTCACTCGCCGGCAGTGCCGCGAGATCATAGGACACCTGATAAAGGCCCAATTCGCGCAGGTTGCCGGTACGGCCCAGTGACATGGGCATGACGAAGTTTTCGGCCATGGTGAGGACGTTGTTGACCAGCAGCCATTTGGAAAAGCCGATCATCCCCCCCGCGTGGCGCAGCGACAGTCTGGGCTTGTGCGGAGCGAGGATATGCGACAGCGGGATCGCGACGATGCGCGCGACGGCGCCGCCGACCACCAGGGCCCAATAATCGCGCCAGAGCAGCGCCAAAGGCAGCACGACCAGGAAACCGGCGGATTTCAGCGTGAGTTGATAGAAGAAGATGCGGCCGAATTTCAGCTCGCGCTGCAGGCGGACCATCCCGACGCTTTCGAGCCCCTGGATCACCGGCACGATGGCCAGGACGTGGACGATGTCCTCCACCCTGGGGTCGCCCAACCAGGCCGCCATGAACGGAGCGATCGACCAGACGATCAGTCCAACCAGCAGGCCGCGCATCACGACCAGGGTCCAGGCGGTGTCGTAATGCGTCCGCTCCGGCGATTTCATCTGGACCAGGACCAGGGTCATGGAGGTCTCGGTGAGGCCGTCGAGGATGGCATAGGCGGCGGAGGCTCCGGCGACCAGGCCGAAATCGGCGGGGGTGAGCAGGCGGACCAGGACCAATTGGCTGATCACGCTGAGCACACGCATGACGACGCGGAGCAGCACCATCCAGGTCGCGCCACGCACGACCTGGCGGCCGATATCCGCCGTTTCAGGGGGCGCGGCGGGTTCGTCGGAAATCGCCTGTCTCCTGGCGCGGCTGTTTCGTGGGATCAGGTCACGAATTCCGGGAAATGGTATTGGATTGTCCGGCGGTATGTCGAGGCGAGCGTATCGGGGCTGCGTGATTGCCTGAGCGCGCGCAGGTTTTCGATTTGGCGGTGGTAGCGCTGCTCATCGGGCGCGTCCATCAGCGCGTCCAGCGTCTGGCTCATTTGGGACAGCGATTCGCAGAGATAGCCGATATCGCCCGCCGCGCTGAAGAAGTCGACCGCGAGGTCGACGCTGAGGGTAATGACCGGTTTCAGCCAGGTCACGGCGTCGATCAGCGCCCCGCTGGTGGCGAGGTCGTAATACCCCGGCTGGAACGGCAGAAAGACGAAGTGCATGGATGATAACTGGCGGACGAACTCGGCGCGCGGCAGATAGGTTTCGGTGGGCGGCTCGGCCAGCGGGCTGAAGATGGACATGTCGGTGCCGGGCACGGCGCGGCCGATGACGTGGAAGGAGATGCCCTCGCCATGGCGTTGCCGCATGTCCTTGGCGATATCCAGGAAGATGTCGATGCCCTTGGCTTTGGTCGCCTGACCAACGAAGCCGATGCGCAGGGGCACGGGCGGCCATTCGGGCTGTGTCTCCACGACCTCCCCCATGTTCACCGGCAGCGGCAGGACGTCGGTGCGCGACGCCGCCTCGGGGCGGGAGCGTTGCAGGGCATCGAGGATGCGGCTTTCCAGCACGACGAAGCGCAGGATCCCGCCATGATGGGACCGCAGGGCGGAGGTGAGATCGAGCGCGCGGGCGATCGGGTTGCGCGAGCGCCAGCCGTCCAATTCGAACAGGTCGCCATGCAGGCCGATGCGCACCGAGGTCTGGCCACGCCAGCGGGCCAGAAAACTCGCTGCGAAAATCGCCGTCGAGGTCGCCGACAGCAGATAAATCAGACACGGGCCCTGGGGTGCCACCTGGCGCAGCGCGTGCCAGAGCGTCAGCCACTCATGTTTAAGGCGGCGCATCGACACCACGCTGGTGCGATTGCGAAACGCATCGCTGACAGTCACCGGATGGAACTGGATCAGCGGATTGTCGCGCAGGGTCGGGGCGCGCCGCAGCTCGGTCAGATGGGAGTCGTCGGCGAAGACGTGGATATCGCGGTCGGGGAACGCCAGGGCGATGGTTTGCAGGGTGGAGCCGTTGCCCGGCGCATGGATCGTGCCGGTCCACGTCATCTCGAACACCAATATCGGGCGAGGTTGACCGGATATGTGGGTCGGCATAACGCGTCCTTTTCCGAAGCCCATCCCGGTGTGGCCGGTGGCGGAAGGTCCGCTGGGAGCGCGCATACAGTATCGCCGAAGCCCCGCGGGGAGGCCAGGATTAATTCGCGGAATAATTTCGCGAGCGTCTCGGCCGCGCGCCGCGGCAGGTCATGATTTATGCCGGTTTCACGCGGTCTCCCGCAAATACTCGTCCTGCGACAGTTCCGTGAGGTCGGGTTGGGCGGTCCATTGCATGAGGTTCTTCTGCTCGGCGCGGCGCAGAATCGCATCGAGGCGGCGCCAGAGCGTGTTCAATGCCTCGGTCATCATCGCGGCGTCCAGCAAGGCCTCGCAATAGAGTTCGGGGCGCGCGCGCAGCACGGCGGCGGTGGCCTGGAGCGCCTGGTCCCCGTCTTGTCCGATCACACCAAAGCACGCGGCGAAGCCAGGTTCGTTGGGCAGGCCAGGGAAATGGATGCACAGCGCCTCGGCCAGCGCACGGAGGCTGACGGGGGCCAGACGGGCGATCACGCACCAGGGGCCGAGGGAGCGGGCGTGCAGCGTGCTGGCGAGGCTGATGAATTTTTCGGTATCGGAGTCGAACGGCGTGTCGGCGAACAGGGCCCCCATCCGTTCAAACGCGTGGGTGATCTGCTGGTGATGGAAGTCGGCGGCGCGATCGATCGGCGGCGTCGCGATGGGTTCGAGGTGTGGCAGCGTCACGGCCGCGGCGCGCGCCGCCCGCATGGCGGGTTGGTAGACATTATATATGTGCGCCAGAAACGCCGGATCCCGGACGATCGCGGTCGGGGCTTGACGCAGGCGCTGGAAGAACGGATCGCGCGCCGGATCATGGTCCGCCGCGATCTGGGCTATGGCATCAACAAACGAATCGGCCACGCCGGTCCGCCTGGGTTTGGACATTTCGGACACAGCGGCGTCTCCCATCAATCGAAGCCTCAGATGTCACACCTCGCGTGTCTTTTTCCGCATATGGTCGCATTCACGACACGGACATGAGGCAGAGCGCTTGAATAGGCGGGCAAAACCTTCCGCGAGGTTTCATCGCGCGGCTGGCATGGATGAAAAATTACGCGGGCTTCATGCGGGCCAATTCGGGGCCGGCGGGCGGCGGGGCGTGGACCGGCCGGGGCGCGATATCTATAAGCGTGGTGATAAACGTCCAGGAGCAAACCCATGATCCGTCGCCGCGAGATGCTGGCAACCTCGTCCGCCGCCGTTTTGGCCGCCCCCCCTTTCGTTCAACGCGCGAACGCTCAATCGGCGTTCGATTGGAAGCAGTTCAAGGGCCAGTCGATCGAGATCAACTTCCAATTGTCGCCGCGCGGCGATCTGGTGCGCAACAACATCAAGGCGTTCGAGGAACTGACCGGCATCAAAGCCGGCTTCGAGCAGATCCCCGAGCAGCAGCAGCGGCCGAAAGTCGCGATGGAGATGGCGACCGGCCACCCCAGCTTCGACGTCGTCAATGTCGGGATGCATGTCCAGAAGCGTTTGGTCGAAAAGGCCAAATGGATGGAGGATTTGCGGCCATACCTCGCGGACAAATCCTTGACCTCGCCGGATTTCGATCTGGCGGATTTCAGCGCGCCGTCGATGAAGGTGGCGACCGGCGCGGACGGGAAGATGAACGTGATCCCGAGCAATCAGGATCTGTTCATCGTGTTCTATAATAAGGAGCTGCTGGCTGAGAAGGGGTTCAAGGCGCCGCCGAAGACGTATGATGAGATGTATACGATGGCGAAGGCGCTGACCGATCCGGCGAAGCAGATTTATGGCTTCGTCGGCCGGGGATTGAAGAACGCCAACGTGGTGCTGTTCGACAATATCCTGTTGGGCTGGGATCAGGAGACGGTGTCGGCGGATGGGAAGAAGCTGTTGACGGATACCCCGGCGGCGGTGGCGGCGGGTCAGTGGTATCAGAAAATCATGAAGGACTGCGGCCCGCCCGGCAATATTGGTTTCAACTGGAACGAATGCCAGACGACGTTCATGCAGGGCCGTGCCGCGATGTGGTGGGACGGGATCGGGTTCTCGGCGCCTTTGCTGGACAAGAACAAATCGAAAATCGTCGAGAAGGTCGGCTTCGCGCCGGTGCCCGCCGGTCCGAAATCGCATCATTGCGCGACGTTCATCGAGGGGATCGGCATCCCGGCCTCGGCGAAGAACAAGAAGGCGGCGTGGCTGTTCGTGCAGTGGATCACCGGCAAGCAGATGATGAACGAGCAGTTGCGCGCGGGGGCCGGCACGCCACCGCGTTTGTCGTGCTATGGCCGCGAGGACATCGTCAAGAACAGCGCTTTCCCTCAGGAGTGGTTCGACACGACGGGGATCAGCCTGAAGCTGGCGCGGCCGGGTTTGCCGGTGATCGTTCCGGTGACGGAATTCCGCGACACGATCGGGGCGGGCCTGACCAATATCGTGGGGGGTGCCGATGTCGAGACGGAGTTGAAGAAAGCGACGGCGTCGTTCCAGCCGGTGCTGGACAAAGCGAACGAAACCTGAACATCGGCGGTCCGGGCGGAGGCCTTGCGCTTCGCCCGGAACTTCGTTTCTGATATGGAATATATCCGGCGCCGTTAAAAACGCGCGATTCATGAATAGTTAACGATATACCCGGATCTCTCCGAAATCCGGGTATCCTTTTGGTTTTGCGCCCGCCGCCACACCAACCCTGGGCGCGTATACCCGGATCTCTCCGAAATCCG